>LJUI01000115.1 GCA_001303705.1 candidate division TA06 bacterium SM23_40 | reverse complement strand
AGCGGAACGATAACCTCGGGGCGGATGACCCCTGCGCGAATCTGCGTCGCACCGTTCATCGACGCCTTGTGCCCCTCATGAGATGTGAGAAGCCGGAATGTCTTGTCTGCCATGCTCATCCGGCCGAAGCCTTCCGTCACGATGACCGTCACGTCGATGTCCTCGGCGCCGGTGATCGCCACACCTATATCATACCCGAGGAACCCCCTGAGATCGCGGTCGTCCATGCCCCCGACCACCACGCCGCGCGCCCCGACCGCGATCGCCCGCTTGATCGCCTCACTCGTGGCCAACGCACCGCCGATGAGGACCGCCCCGCGACACTCCTCATCGATCTCCTTATCCGTAAGGATGTCCGAGGGATCATCGCATACCTTCTTGATCGTTCCGTACCGCTCCCCACCGATGCCGAAGATGCCCTGAACGAACGTCCCGAGCGCCTCAATCACCGCGCCCTCATGTTCCATGACCTCGGTCACCACGCCATCGATGTATGCTGCGACCTCGACAGGCAGGGGAGGCTCCCGCAAGATGACCTGACCGGTGATGTCGGAGATGCTCTCGATCGTGCCCTCGGCAGGAGCGCGGCAGGTGGACTTCAACAACCCGAAGAATCCCTTGGTATGGGCGACGATGTCACCCTTCTTCACTGCATCGCCGACTCCGACCGCCATGCTCTCGTGGATATCCTCGGGCGGGAGAGAGAGCCTGCCCGCGACATTGATCGTCTGTACGTTTCCCGGAAGGTTGGTACGGGCGACGATCGTCTCCGCCTTCACCTTATCCTCGCGAGCCACGATGACATCGCCGGCAAGCGGAAGACGGCGCTCCTTGCGCACGACTGTCCTCTCCGTCACGGTCAGTCCAGGCGTATATGCATGTGCCATGCGGAATCTCCCTTGAAACCGTAGAAATGCGCCGAGCCCTCAACTGCTGCTCCGTTCAGGATAGACGTCGAGCACGGTCTCCCACTCCATCAGCTTCCTGATTCGCTCATCGTCATCCTCGGGGAGCTGGAACGGACGGCCACGGGCGTCGATAATGATCCCGACGACGCCGCCTTCAACCGTCCGACGCAGCTCCTTCCCCCTCCCTGCACCCATATCGAACCCCCGTTCGGGGTTGATCTCGACCTCCGCGTTCTCACCCACGCCAAGGGGAATAGCGGCCATCTCACCGAATCCTACCTCCCGCTCCTCGTTCCGCCCATCCGGCAGGGCCGCCGAGACGCGGATCGCCCTCGCCCCCGCCTTCCCCGTTCCCACAGGTGCGATGCAGGTGCCGAGTTTGATGAGACAGTCTCGATCGAAGACATCGGTGGCAGCCTTCTCGTGGACCGTGGAGAGCACGCCGAGCTGCGGCATCATGAAGATCGAGTCGACCGCAAGCCTCGTCACGCCCTCGGGGAGGAACGCATCGATCAGCATGAGCGCTGCCTGAGAGCGCCTGGGCGCGTGGGAGAGCGCGCCGCCCGATCCGACGATGATACTGAGCGACATCATATCGACGAGTGTCGCCCCGGTCGCCGTCTGGTCGAATGCATCGGAGATCGTCCTCTCCTGCTGGATCCCCTTGAGCCCCACGGCCATCGACTTGTGCTGCTCGAATGCGAGACGGAGTGCTTCGCGGGCGATGGCCTGCTCGATCTGGAGCTCTTTGAGCGTATGGGGAATCGTCGTTGGCCGGATCATCTTGTTGCGGATAGTGTTGCGCAGATCGATCTCGTGAACCTTGAACGGAATCCAACGGACGATATTGGGGAGCCCTGCCTCGCTGAGGACATTCGAGATCGAGTAGCTCATCCCCAGATTGGCGCTCACCGTGCGATTGAAGACATCCTTGAAACGCGAGAAGACGTCGGTCGTCGCGCCTCCGATATCCACGCCCATCGCCTCGATCTTCTCCTTGCGCCCCATCGTGTCAATCAATAGTCCCACGGCTCCCGGAGTGGGCATGATCGGCACCTCTGTCCACCTCATCAGCTTCTTGTACCCGGGGGCGTGAGCCATCACATGTTCCATGAACAGGTCGTGTATCTTGTCCCGCGCCGGACCGAGATTCTCGCGCTCCAGGACGGGACGCAGGTTCTCGACGATGTCGAGAGCGGACTTCGACTCCAGGGTCTCCTTCACAGGCTCCCTCGCATCCTTGTTCCCTGCGAAGATGACCGGAAGCCGGTAGCCCGTCCCGAACCGCGGCTTGGGATCGGCGGCGGCGATCAGTTCGGCGAGCTCCACAACGTGGGAGATAGTGCCGCCATCAACGCCCCCTGAGAGCAGGATCATGTCTGGCCGCAGGGCTCGTATCCTCGCCACCCGCTCGTGGGGCAATCGCCCGTCGTTGGTGGCGAGCGTATCCATCACGATCGCCCCCGCACCTAGGGCTGCGCGTGCCGCGCTCTCGGCGGTCATCGTCTTGACGACACCGGCGACCATCATCTGGAGACCGCCTCCGGCGCTCGACGTTGAGATGTAGATATCAGTCCCCTCGGTCTCACTCCGTCGCGGCCGTATGATCTGCTCGCCGTCGAGGAACTTGCGGCCGGCCAGCTCCTCGACCTCACGGATAGCATTGAGCGCGCCCCGCGTCACGTCCTCAAAGGGGGCCTCCACCGTCGTCGGCGCCTCGCCGCGCACCACGAGCCGGAACTCATCACCGCGCTTCTCGATCAGGATCGCCTTCGTGGTGGTGCTGCCGCAGTCGGTTGCCAGGATGGAGGTGATCTCGCTGGCATCGCTCATCGTCATTTTTTCTCCTTCTCTGCCTTGCGCTCCTTCTTGCGCCGCGCTCTCTCGCGGCGAGCTTCATCTTCCATACCTTCGATCCGCTGGAGCAGCCGCTCCACATTTGATCTATCTTCCAGCAATCTCGTATATTCGTCGTACTCCTTCACCGTGAACACCGACTTGACCATCGGCTCCAGGAAGACGAGCACCTGGCTGCCGATGAACGAGAGTGGCTTCATCGACTCGAGCAGGAAGATCGCGGGAGTCACCAATCCTCTCTCGACGATCATCCTGGCAAGCTTGTCCAGCAGTTCGTCTCTCCTCTCGGGCGAGACTTCCTCATACCCCGCGATCGGCTCGCTGCCGAACATCTAGCTTCCTCCCCGCCCCAGCTTCATCGAGGCGGCGCACCGGTGTCGTATGGGGAGCAGTGCGAACTCGCTCCGGATCTGTTGACACTTCGCGGGCGATCGTCAGCATCGCATCGATGAACGCGTCGAGCGACTCCTTGCTCTCCGTCTCCGTGGGCTCGATCATGAGCGCCTCGGGGACGATCAACGGAAAATAGATGGTGGGCGCGTGAACGCCGAAATCGAGGAGACGCTTGGCGATATCGAGTGTCTTCACGCCCTGCTCCTTCTGGCGCCTTCCGGAGAGTACGAACTCGTGTTGGCAGTGTTGCGGGTACGGGAGATCGTACGTCCCCTCCAGCTTCCGCTTCAGATAATTGGCGTTGATGATCGCATTCTCGCTCACCGCGCGAAGCCCACGAGCTCCCATCATTCTGATATAGGTGTACGCCCGTACCATCACGCCGAAGTTGCCATAGAAGCTCTGTATCTTTCCGATCGAATCGGGGCGATCATAGTCGAGGCGGTACTCCTCCCCGTCCCGGAGGATCACCGGGACGGGGAGAAACGGTCCTATGTGTGCCTTCACCCCAACAGGCCCGGCCCCGGGGCCGCCGCCGCCGTGAGGCGTAGAGAATGTTTTATGAAGGTTGAAGTGGACGACATCGAACCCCATGTCACCCGGGCGCGCGATCCCGAGGAGTGCGTTGAGATTGGCGCCGTCCATGTACAGCTGCGCCCCCACCCCGTGAACGATCCGCTCGATCTCCTCGATGTCGGACTCGAATAGGCCTAAGGTATTCGGATTCGTCAGCATCAGCGCCGCCACTTCCTCATCTGCCGCGCGGCGCAGATCATCGATATCGACGAGCCCACGGTCGTTCGATGCTACCTGGACCGAACGGTATCCCGCGAGCGTGACGCTCGCAGGGTTCGTCCCGTGAGCGGAATCGGGAATGAGCACCTTGGACCGTCTGTGCCCGCGCTTGTCGTGATACGCGCGGATCATCATCAGGCCGGCCAGCTCTCCCTGCGCTCCAGCTGCCGGCTGGAGCGTCACCTCGTCGAGGCCGCTGATGCGACAGAGGAGATCGCCAAGTTCATGCATCAGCCGCAATGCGCCCTGCACAGTCTTTGCCGGCGCGAGCGGATGAACCCGCGCGAAACCAGGGAGCCGGGCCGAAACCTCATTCACCTTGGGGTTGTACTTCATCGTGCACGAACCGAGAGGATAGAACCCCTTGTCGATGTGGTGATTGAATGACGACAAGTGAATGAAATGGCGGACCACCTCGGGCTCACTCACCTCCGGGAGGTGCGGCAGATCCCGGCGCAGGCTCTCCTCCGGGAGGAGCTCCTCGAGCGGCTTCTCCGGCACGTCGAGATCCGGCAGCGCTGCGCCCTGCCTGCCCTCCTGTGAGAGATCGAAGATGGTCGGCTCCAGTATATTCAATCGACTCTCCTGTACGCCTACCCTGCCCTCGGCGACACCACATTCTGACGACACCGTCCATGAGGTCGGGCTGCTGGCTCAGACCCCCCGCGGCAGGCCGTGGCTATCGGTCTGCCCGGCGCCGCCACGCTCCCGGGAGCGCGGCCAGATCCTCGCTCCTCACTGGTGCAGCAGCTCCCGGCGCTGTCTGTCCCATTCTGCCACAAATCGTCCCGGCATTTCAAGTAGTTAGTGCGTCCGTTCTCGATGGCCCCGCGAACGTCAGGCCCGCGCCCGCACCGCTCACCGCGGTCCCCGGTATAGCTCTCGCCAGCCAGGTAAGCGGACGCCCCCGGAGGGCAGATCGGCCCCTGCGGAAACCGCACTCCGGGCGGCGTGCCCCCTCGCCTGAATCCGCCCCTTCAGTGATCAGACGGTCTTTCCACAGGGCCGCGATTTCTCAGCATCATCGACTGGAAATGAACCGTCCCCGGTCCCTCCAATCCTATCCTCCGGAAATAGAACAACTCGAAAAACTCGCTCACCAATGCACGCATGCCTCGGTCGGTATATAAGGCGAAGAACCGCTTGGGTTCATGGTGATCGTACTGCCATATCCCCTCGAAGTCCTTCCCCCCGTACACTCCCATATAGAAGATGCCCGAGGGCTCGAGCAGATCCCTGATAGCGGCCAGGACTGCCCGGATCTCGCTCTTCGGTACGTGCAACAAACAGTTCAATGCGAAGACGCCCTCGAAGCTCTGCGCGGGAAAGTCGAGATCGAGAAGGTCCATCACATGAGCTTCGAGTCCCTTGTTCCGGCACAGATCCACCATCGCCGGGGACAGGTCTGTACACACAACCGATAGACCGTTCTCCCTGAAGAAGACGCCATCCCGCCCCGGACCCGCTCCGATCTCCAGTAGCCTCGTCTTCTTCTCCTTCTTGAGCTGAGCGAGAAAACGCCCCCGCTCCTCCGCCTTCCAGTCCGAGATGGCGGCACCGTCCCGGGCGGCCGCGTTAGCGTCATACGCGACCCTCAGATCGTCTCTGATCTGTTCGCACATCGTTCACACCGACCGGTCCGAGACCCAGCGAGACCCGACTGCACTGGCGAGGATCTGGCCGAGCTATGGGAACCGCTCCCGCGCGCACAGTGTGAGCCGAAGCATTCAATCCCTCTGCTACTGACCCCGTCACTCCTCGATCGGGAGATAGAGGTCGAGAACAAGGTCTCCCTCCGACGCCCGCGGGTCTCGCACCTTTTCCAGCCACTGGTGGTTACCCATCCTGTACCTGCTCGACTGGCACCAGTCGAGGAGCCTCTTCCATGCGGCGGGTATAGTCTCCCAGGGATCTCCCCGTACTTCACACGTCGTGACGGCGTACAGCCCGCCGGCGAACTCCTTGGCCTCGATCTCACCCTCGGGTTCGATCTCCGGCCCGATGCGGATCCAGAACTCGTACCCATACTCCTTGCGGTGGGGCGAGGGATCCGGATTGTTGAACCCGAAGACCGGGTGCTCCTCGACATCATCGAGCAGCCCCCTGGGCAGAGCCCATGCTCGCGCCTTCTTCCACGCGTCACGCTCAGGAGTCTCGCTGATCGCCCGGACGCTGGCGACGCGCATCGGCTCGAGCGTCACGATCGACACCCCGAGATCGGCCATCGTCTCTGCCTCCTCGGTCATGCGCTTCCTGTGTGCACCGCCCGCGGCAACGGGGCCATGGCAGGGAAGCGGGCGGAAGCTGGGGCATCGTTGCAGGACGGGCATTGATGAACCAGATATCTCGAAAGACCGATCATACCCCACTCCCCCCCAGCAGTGTCAAGCGCAAATGACGCATCCGGACAGGGAAAATCCCCGGCCTCCCCGTTTTGGCTTGACACTCTGAGTCGCACCCTGATATAGTGTCCTCTCCCGAAGGGTCGCGCTCCATACGGGGTATCGACCGAGAAGGGCGATCTTTGCACGGGGCACTAACCCGGATAGTCGGCGTCTCTCTCATGAGTGCCAGTCTTCACACCTCATCACCTCGAGGCAACAGGAGGAAACCATGGCAGAGAAGATTACGGTCTCGGTAATCAAAGCAGATGTCGGTGGCTATGTAGGCCATTCAAGCATGCATCCAGATCTGATCGCCACTGCCGAGGCGAGTCTGGGGAAGGCGAAGAAGGCGGGAACGCTCATCGACGTCCATGTCACCAGGGTAGGTGATGATATCGAATTCATCATGACCCACCGACACGGCACCGATGCGACCGTAGTTCACGAACTCGCCTGGAACATCTTCGTCGAATGCACTGAGGTCGCCAAGAAGCTGAAGCTGTACGGAGCCGGGCAGGATCTGCTGAGCGATGCGTTCTCGGGAAACGTCAAGGGGATGGGCCCCGGGGTCGCGGAGATGGAGTTCGTGGAGCGGAAGGCCGAGCCTATCCTCATCTTCATGGCGGATAAGACCTCCCCCGGGGCATGGAACTATCCCGTGTTCAAGATGTTCGCAGACCCGTTCAACACGGCGGGTCTGGTGATCGATCCGAGCATGCACGACGGGTTCAACTTCGTAGTGATGGACGTGATGAAGAACCGTCGCATCACATTCTCCTGCCCTGAAGAAATGTACGACCTCCTCGTCCTCATCGGCGCGCCCGAGTACTACATCATCCAATCGGTCCATCGCAAGAGCGACAATGACATCTGCGCCGTCTCTTCGACGCAGAGGCTCGCGCTCATCGCCGGGAGGTACGTGGGCAAGGACGATCCGGTACTCATCGTTCGGGCCCAGAGCGGACTACCAGCCGTAGGTGAAGTACTAGAGCCATTCGCCTTCCCCCATGCTGTCGCCGGATGGATGCGCGGGTCGCACCAGGGACCTCTGATGCCGACGAGCTTCGACAGCGCGAACCCCTCCCGGTTCGACGGTCCGCCCCGGGTCATCTGTGCCGGATTCCAGCTGGCCGATGGGAAGCTCGTCGGGCCACGCGACATGTTCGATGACCCGAGCTTCGACCATACGCGGATGATGGCCAACTATATCGCCGACTACCTGCGGCGCCACGGGCCGTTCGAGCCGCATCGCCTCCCGCTCGAAGAGATGGAATATACGACGATGCCCGGGGTGATGGAGAAGCTCGAGGACCGGTTCGAGAAAGTCTGATACCCTCAAGCGCGTGCGAGACGATCGCGCTGTGAGGCGCGGCCGTGTCTCGCTGTGGAGGGGACCTCAGGAGATAGCATCTCGCCTGAAGGTCCCCTTCTCACGTTGTATCTCAGGGGCATGCCGCAGCAGGAGAGCCTCGAACAGAACACCTCTCTCGAGAGTCCCCTGGGCCACGGCTTGCCCGCGAAGGCTCCCTTTTCCTTTCTCATCCTGGGCCTGCACCCCGATGTCGCAGCGGGGAGCAGCTCGGTCAGCCGTGCCTCAGGCGACGAGATGCTCGCAGTCCATCCTGACGGCAGCAAACCGTCACTTCGTGTCCCACGACCATGCCCGAGAGATGTCGCGGTACGGGGAGGATCCTCCGTCTACCATACCGTCAACGACAAGATGCTGGCCATCGATCCCGGCTCTGATCGCCCCTACG
>LJUI01000114.1 GCA_001303705.1 candidate division TA06 bacterium SM23_40 | reverse complement strand
CACCGCGACCGGCTCCTGCTCGATCGCCACCAGGCGCCGCACCCGCTGGAGGCCCTGGCGGAGCATTCTCCTCGCCCGTGCCCTTGCCTCTCCCTGATCGGGCGTAACCCACACGCACCCCTCTCTCACGTTGACCACGGACAGGAGGTGCGGATTGATCCCCACCTCGCTCAGGAGCTGTCGGAAAGAGGGCTCAAGCAGTTTGGGCGAGCACCCGAGAACGAGAACGGAGGAGTCGGATTTACCCTCGAGAAGGGTCTTCACCGAGGCCTGGTCCGTCTCCCGGCAGAGGCCGGCGACAACGGAGACCTCCTTGACATCTTTCTCCTGTCGAAGCATCTGAGCGAGTTCCTCGTAGTCGAGGGTCCTCGACAGGGAGTCTTTGCAGTGACATAGCAGTGCGGTTATCGTTTTCGTATCACCCTCTGGCATCGTCGTCCCGTTCCTCGACCGTCACAAGTTGTGAACCCCGGAGGTGGTGCAACATCGCCCCGGCCGCGGCTGATGCGTGGCCGATGCTCCCCGCGATGTCGCGCGGTCCCTGACATGTCCCGGCGAGAAAGAGACCCGGGACCTGCGTTAGCGTCTCGTCCGGCCCCAGACCCCCTCGTCCCTCTCCTTTGGATCGACCGCCTGCCTCCCGAGCGCGCGCGAGCAGAAATCCATCTTCATCGAGTCCGATGCCCAGCATCTCGGCGAGCCCTGCGGTATCGGAGCCCGGACAGAGGCCTACAGAGAGAACGATGAGATCGAACGGCTCCCGATCGATCTGGTTGGTTTCTACAGACTCGTAGGCCAGCCTCAGTCCTCCCTCGGGGGCCATCTCGATGAACGCCGGGTGGCTCCGCACGAGACGGACGCGGCCTCGCAGCCTGTCGCGCCACCCCGCGAAATCCTTTCCGAACGCCTGAAGATCCATATAGAAGATTGCAATCTCACTCTCGGGCTCCAGATAACTCAACTTGTTCGCGCACCGTACGGCGTAGGCACAGCAGACTCGAGAACAGTAGCGGTTGTGCTTTACGTCTCTCGATCCCACACACTGGATAAATGCCACCCGCTTGGGCACCGAGCCGTCAGACGGCCGGGTGAGCCTTCCTTCACGCCGGAGCCGCATCTCGAGATCGAGCCCGGTGATCACATCGGGAAAATGCCGGTACCCGTATTGCGTCAGCCTCTCTGCGGCAAACGGCCGATACCCTGTCGCGACGATGATCCCGCCGTACGTCTCTTCGGCTATCTCCCTCTCTCTGCCGAAGGCAATCGCCTCTGTCGGACAGACCGCCACACACCGCTCGCACTCCTTGCCCAGATAGACGAGACAAGTCTCTTCACTCACCCGGTACACACGTGGCATCCCCTGATCGGAAGCGAGAGATATGGAGGGTTCCGGTGTCGTCGGACACTCCTCAGTGCACAGTCCACAGGCGATACACTTCGCGGCATCGACGGGAGCTCCCGCGCTCTTCAGCCGCACCTGAAACCGGCCGTCAGCTCGTTCGACGCCGACTACTTCCTGTCCGGTTCGGACGCGCACCAGCGGTTCATCCAGTATCTCCCTGATGCGGTCGTTGACCATGCAGACAGTGCACTTCTGGCAACGATCTGTCGCCTTACACGTGAAGAGCATGGCATGGCCGCCGAGCACTGTGTCCCGCTCCACGAGATCGACGGCCTGGCCGCTGCGAGCCAGCTGGAGCGCAGAAGTCAACCCTGCGATGCCTCCACCGATCACCAACACCCGTCCGCTTCCGCTGCTATCCTGCGTCATCACTATCGCTCCACCTTTTCCGGCTGCATGCCGATCCCATCACGACTCGAGCCTGGCGAGCAACTCCTTCGTCTTCACGCGGTTCATCTTCAGGCCGAGATCCTTGGGATCATAGCCCATCGCCATACCAAGAACCTGCGGATAGTAGAGGATTGGAATGACGTACTCCTGTCCGATCGCCTGGTTGATCTTGCTCTGATTATCGTCGTACATCACACAGCAGAACGTGCAGTGAAGACAGATCCCATCACCATCTGCGCCTGCAACACTCTCGAGTTTCTTGCCGGCCATCTTAAGGGCGATATTCTCATCGACCGCCAGGATGGCGCCGCCGCAGCACGCCTTGTCCCGATCGTGATCGACCACGCCAACTCCGGCTGCGCTCATGAGTTCCCTCAGGATACGAGGGTACTCCGGATCCTCGAACCGATTGTATGCCACCGATGGCTTGGCGAAGTGACATCCATAGTGGGGCGCAAGCTTCCAGGCGGCGACGTCAACCTTCACCTTCTCCTTGATCTTCTCGACGCCGACATCTTCGTACAGCACCCGTATGAGGTGCTTCACCTCCACGTTGCCCTTATACTCGTACCCCAACTCGGCGAGTGCTTTGTTCGTCTTCTTCCTCAGGTCCTCGTTCTCCCGCAGCTCATGGTTGACCTCCGTCATCACGCCGGTGCAGGAGTTGCAGATCGTCATAATGTTCAGGCCGTGCTTCTCTGCAAGGGCGAGATTTCGCGCTGACAGCAGGAAGAACGTATCGTGAGCGACCCCCTTGATCGGGAACCCGCAGCAGGAGAACTCGGGGATATCGACGAGCTCGATCCCCAACCCTTCAGCTATTTTCCGGGTTGACATCTCGTAGTGTCGTCCTCTCACCGGGGCAGCGCATCCGAGATAGAAGGCGTATTTCATTCTCCACCTCCTTCCTCTCCCCCGATCAGACGATCGGCACCGGTCATGACAAATATCTTCTTCACATCTTCGTTTGTGCTCTCGAGCTCGGGCAGACCGGCCTTGCTGCGCTTCTTGTTGTCGAACTCATCGATTTCGTACAGCCGCCCCATGTTCCGGATGAGCTCGAGCTGCATCTTGTATGCGGCAGGAAGGTGACCCTCCTTGACTGCGAGGTTCTTTATCGCAGACATCAGCTCGGTGATCCGCACGTCCTGCGGACAGCGCTCCTGGCACGCATAGCAGGTGGAGCAGAGCCAGATGAATTGGCTCGACAACACCTCCTCCCGCATGCCGAGCAGCACCATGCGGATTATCCGGCGGGGATTGAACTTCTCGTCGATCTCGCGAACCGGACAGCTCGCCGTGCAGGTGCCGCAGGCGAAGCAGCGCATGAGTTGCTCCCCGCCCGGTTCCCGAGTCACATCGAACTTGAAGGTGGGATCGAGTTCAGTGATTTCCACAGTAGTGCTCCTTGGTTTGCTCGTTGGAGAGCCAGATGAGCGCGGGGCGAGCGGCCCGGGTGTCCCTCGCCAATGACCGCATCCGCGTGCGCCGGCCCAACCAGTCCGTCTCGCCGCGGCACACATCGTTGAAGATGCGCGCGCTGGCGATTACCGTTGCCGCCACGAAGCCGCCAACTCTCTTCCGCAGGGGAGGTACCTGTCCCGCGGCGAGGAAGGCCGACGCTCCCGGTGTGATCAAGGTGGCGAGCGTCGTCGCCGGTCTCGCCGCGCGCACAAGTCCAGCCGCTTTTCTCATCTAATCCGTCTGCACATCTCTCAGGACCATCTCGAGATGAGGAGGTCCGCCACATTCGCTGCCCCGAACACCCCGCCCGCCATATCGGTATCCGGGCGGAAGAGCAGCTCCTCGCCTGCAGGAGCATCTATCTCGCCCACTTATCCCGCTATCCCGCAGGGACAAGGACTCCTATCATAGAGACTGCGCCAGGCCCTGTCAAGCGTATGATTATGATCGCGACAAGAATGACGAAGGCCCAGAGCCCGCGGGCAAGCCGAGCTGTGCCGGCGATACCGTATGTCAGAGGCCACGTCGGCACCGACCGCGACCTGTCGGCATCGATCCCTCTCTAGACTTCGAGAATCGCCCGGTCGGGCTCACCGTGATCACAGGCATTCCACACCCGACCAGCCACCGGCTCCACCTGGGCACCAGCATAACATGCCTCACAACCCGCCCCGATGATGGCGAGCAACTGGCTCGCTCCCGGCGCACGTCCCAATGAATCAATCCCCTGGTAGATCCTCTCCTCCACCTGGTGGCGCAGCCGCCTGATGGCACAGGGAGCACGGAAACCTACCACTCTTTCTCGATCGCGTGGGTGACCGCTTCGTGACAATAGAGACAATTGACTGTGTGATCTACAACATGGAGCTGATGGATATAGCCAGAGTTCGATATCCGCTCTACCACATGCGCCTCTCCATGGCACTCGACGCACAGATCCGAATTCACACTCCCCCCGCCCCGCGAGATGTTGTCATGGCAGGACTCACACGGATCGTCTCGAACGATGGGGTGCTGATGGTCGAAGACGGTCCCTTGGAATTCGATCGGTTCTGGTGGCGCCCGATGACATGAAGGACACCCCGACGGCACGTCCGCTATGGCATTCTCCCTCAAATGACAGATGAAGCATGTCTGCCCGGTTGTCGCCATATGGGTTTCGGCCACGGTGTCAGAGTGGCAACTGGCGCACTGGAGGCGCTTGACGCCCAACAGAGACTCGAAGTGCCTGCTATGGTCGAAGACTACCCCCTTGAAGGAGACCTCACCGTGGAGGAGTCGCGACTTGTGGCAATGCGTGCGCATGCAGCTCTCGTCGCGGATATCGGCGATCATCGGCTTCTTCCCGTAGTTGCCAGTCACGTAGAGGAACGTCTCACGGATCGGAGCGAGCACCGTGCCCTTGAACCTACCCCTAGGTCCAGGTTCGCTGTGACATTCGGCGCAGATGATCCCCGCGTGCGTCGAGGCCTTCCACAACTCAACGGCCGGACGCATGTTGTGGCAGATCGTGCAGGTTATCGGCTGCTCAAGCATGTGCATCCCGGCATAGCCGGCCAGGCCCACACCACCTACTGCGATCACCCCCACGAGCACGACGACAAGCGCGGCGAGGGCGCCCACGAGGATGATCACTCCCCAGATCCAGAGGACGCGGCGGCGCTCGACGATAGTCTTCTCCTGCGGAGTCAGAGGCATACGATCTATCCTCAGCCTGATCCCTGCGATGCCGGCCGCCGCCGACCAAGAGACAGACGCCTTACCCAGATGACCGACTACTCCCTCACTCCAGAGCGCACTACCTTCTCAAGAAGAAATCGATTGCCCCTCACTCACAAACCGACTGAGCCCCGACTACAGAGCAACCCAGGGCTGACTCTCTCCCGCTCTCGAGACTGCTCGCCCTCACTGAAAGCCGACGCCCCCGACTCCTCAGGTCAGCAGATCCTGGGGAGTTGTTCGCCGACGGGCATGTCGACGATGCGCCTCCCCCCGATCGCGGTTCGGAGGACTACGTGCGGTCGTTCTCCGTCGGCTACCTCGCCGATAAGGCGAGCGTCTCTCCCCAGAGGATGCTGCCGCAGTATTCCGATGGCCTCGTCCGCCGCCTCGGCAGCGACGATGGCGACGACCTTCCCCTCATTCGCAACATAGAGCGGGTCGAATCCCAGGAGCTCGCAGGCGCTCCGTACACTCTCCTTCACCGGCACCTCTGTCTCATCTATGACTACCACCTTCTCCGCCTGGAGCGCCATCTCGTTAAGGCTCATGGCCACCCCTCCCCTGGTCGGGTCTCGCATGAACCTGATGGCCTGTCCCAGCGCGAGCAGGTCCGCCACGAGGCCGCCGAGAGGGGCACAGTCAGTCTCGATGGGGGGCTCGAGTCCGAGTTCCTGCCGTGCTGCCATGACTGCAATACCGTGGTCGGCCACGCTCCCGCTGACAAGGACGCGATCGCCGGCCTTGACGCGATGCGGGCCCAGGTCGATCTCACCATCGATAACACCCAGCCCAGAGGTGTTGATGAACAGCCCGTCAGCCCCACCCTTCTCCACGACTTTTGTATCCCCGGCGACGATCTCCACGCCAGCCTCCGCTGCCGCTGCGTGCATCGAGTCCGTCACACGCACAAGCAGCTCCTCCTCGATTCCCTCCTCGATGATGAGTGCAGAGGAGACGAAGAGCGGCCTCGCGCCTACGACAGCGAGATCGTTCACCGTGCCTGAGACGGCCAGACGGCCGATGTCTCCTCCCGGGAAGAAGAGGGGCTTCACGACATAGGAGTCGGTAGTGAATGCCAGCCGCAATCCCCCGATAGCAACCCGCGCCGCATCGGCGAGTTCCTCGAGGACTGCATTCCGGAACCGGGGCAGAAACATTCTCTCGACCAGATCGTGCGTCAGTTTGCCCCCGCTGCCGTGAGCGAGCCTGATCGTCCCCTGTGTGGCCATGCGCCCGGACCTCTCTCGTGATGACGTACGCGTGTCAATCTCGTGACGTGGGCATGTCAATTATGATATCTATTCTCCGGCTGGTCACTCGATCTGCTGTCCGGCTTGTCAACTGGGCAGCTGCCTGATCCGTGACCTGATCTGCTGCCTGATCTGGTGCCTGGCCTGTTGTCTAATCTGGTGTCTGGCCTGTTATCTGATCTGTGGCCTGATCTGGTGGCCAGCCCCTTAGCCCGATCTGGTGCCTAGCCTCTTAGCCTTAGCTGGTGCCCGGCATATCACCTGATCTACTGCCTGGCCCGCCACCTGATCTGCTGCCTGCACCTACTATTCGACCTGTAATCCGGGGAATGATGAACCGCGCTCTCGGAGGATATTTCGGCTCGTCACCCCTGCTCTAGCCCGCGACCCACTGTCGTGCGCTGCTCGGGTCCATCACGCGCCCGCGAGATCCATCACGTGCTACCGAGATCCTCATGTGCTACCGAGATCCGCCACGTGCGCGCGAGATCCCCGCGTACCCGAAAGATCCTCGCTGGTCACCGGGATGTCCGCCTGCCCGACCCTCACGCGCTACTGAGATCCCCCACCTGCCCGCGAGATCCATCACGTGCTCCTGAGGTACCGATAGTAGGCTGCGCACGTTCCCTCTGAGGAGACCATGCAGGGCCCGACAGGGTTATCGGGCGTGCACCCTGCCGCGAACAGAGGGCACTCCGGAGGCCTCGTCACTCCGCGCAGCACGTCGCCGCACGCACAGCCCGGCGCCTCCCGCGTCTCCTCGACTTGTACGTCAAACAGCCGCTCAGCGTCCCACCTTGCGAGCTCCGGACGGATCACGAGCCCGCTATCCGGCATCACACCGAGGCCGCGCCACTCTGCGGCCGCTCTGTCGAATGCGCGGTCCATGATCTCCCGTGCCTTAAGGTTGCCATCCCAGTCCACAACCCTGCTATATTGGATCTCCACCTCAGCCCGTCCATCCGCCACCTGTTTGACCAGCATGAGAACTCCCTCGAGTATGTCGCTCGGCTCGAACCCAGCAACGACACACGGAATCCCGTAGTCGCGGGGGAGGAATTCGTATGGGCGGGCGCCGATAATCGCGCTCACATGACCAGGGCAGAGAAAGCCATCGACACCGAGCTTGGCGTCGGTCGCGAGTGCATTGAGCGCGGGCGGAATCACTTTGTGCCCGCAGAACACACTGAAGTTGGCGATAGACCGATCGCGGGCCTCCAACACCGAGGCAGCCACAAGGGGGGCGGTCGTCTCGAATCCCACGCCGAGGAATACGATATTTCGATCCGGCTCCCGGGCCGCCAGCTCGACCGCGTCGCTCGGCGAGTAGACGATGCGCACATCGGCTCCGCGCATCTTCTCCCATTCCAGGCTGGAAGTAGATCCCGGTACTCGAAACATGTCTCCGAACGTGACGAGCGTCGTATTCTCCTGCCGGGCCAGGGCAACTGCCGTGTCCAGGTACCTGTTCGACGTGACGCAGACCGGGCACCCGGGTCCGGAGATGAGTTCAACGCCGGCGGGCAGCAGCTCGCGTATGCCGTACCGCGCCGCAGCCATGGTGTGCGTGCCGCAGACTTCCATCATCGCGATGCGCCGCGTTCCCGCTACACGCTCGATCTGGGCCGCCAGACGCCGCGCTACCTCCGGTTTGCGAAACTCATCCAGATACTTCACGTCTCGTCAGACCCTTCCTCTGCGTCGATCAGCTCGGCGAAGAGCCGAAGCGTCTCCTCCGCCTCCTCGGTATCGAGGCGGGAGATGGCAAAGCCGGCGTGCACGATGACGTAGTCGCCGACGCTCACCTCCTCGAGCAGACGGAGGTCTGCCGGGCGCCGCACGCCGCCCTGCTCGACGAGCCCGCGCTCTCCCTCGATCTCAACGACTTTCATCGGTATGGCAAGGCACATGTGCACAGACTCTTGTTAGCGCCCACCCTCTGGGCCGGTTATGCAACGGATCTGACAGTGCGCGATCTTACGAAATTT
>LJUI01000017.1 GCA_001303705.1 candidate division TA06 bacterium SM23_40 | reverse complement strand
CGCCAGGGGTGAAAACGTGATGGCGGGGTACTATGGTGACGAGGAATTGACGAAGCGGACCATCCGCGAGGGCTGGCTGTACACGGGCGATCTGGGAGGGATCGACGAGAAGGGCTATCTCTTCGTGGTCGGGAGAGTGAAGGACGTCATCGTGACGAGCGCAGGGAAGAACGTCTACCCTGAGGAGGTCGAGGCTGAATTGGTCTTGAGTCCATACATCGCTGAGGCACTCGTGGTGGGGAGGACGGATCCGGAGACGGAGCGAGAGGATGTCCAGGCAATCATCGTTGTAGACGAGGAAGTACTATCGAAGATGGAACGGTCGAGGGGAGCCGTTCTCACCGACGACGAGCTCCATGAACTGCTCAGGAGCGAGGTGAAGAAGTGCTGTGAGCGGCTCGCCCCGTACAAGCGCGTGAAGCGATTGGAGATCCGCCGCGAGGGCTTCCCGATGACCACGACGAGGAAGATAAAGAGGTATCTGTTCAAGGACAGGGCGATCCCGGTCTAGCCGATTGCGAGAATTCGGCACAGGAGGCGAAGCGAGAAGTCTCGACAGCGTAGAATCTTAGCTTGACAGCCTGGGTCTATGTAAGTATATTGTAGTGTTGTCTGAATACCGCCGGCGAGTGACGGAACACATTCAGCAGTAGAGAGGTCCGCCAGTATGGGTGACAGGCCGACCACCACGGATTACTATCGGGAGCTCTGTAGAGGGGTGCACGACACGCTCGATCTGAGAGGCATGATCGAGGGCGCCATGGGCTGTGCGTTTCGCTTTCTCGGTCCCGAGGGGATCACTGTGATGATCCGCAAGGGCAAAGCACTCGAGAAGTTCTGGCAGGTGAGGGAGCGCACCGTTGAGGAAGAGACGATCAGGCTCGAGTCAAGCCTCACGGAACAGGTCCTCACGACGGCCGAGGAGATCACGTACCGTCGCGGCGATATCGAGATGGGGTTCAATAGCACGATCGATGGCGTGCCGGGAATCGAGATCCGCGAGATCAGGTTCGTCCCTCTCATGCGTCGCGGCCGGGCCATCGGCACCCTCGGCCTCTTCAACTGTGGCCCATGGGATGAGGAGACTGAATCGAGAGCCCGCGGGCTCGTCGAGGAGACCGGGAGGGCGCTCCGCAATATCTTCCATCACCAGCGAACAGAGCACCTGGCGATCACGGACGAATTGACGGCCATCTACAACTACCGCTACCTCGTACACATGCTCCAGCAGGAACTGAAGCGTTCTCTCCGCTTTGGCCGGGCCCTCTCCGTGGCGATGATCGACGTCGACAATCTCAAGAGCTTCAATGACACCTACGGACATCTCAGGGGGAGCGCGGCGCTCAGGGATATCGCCCAACTCCTGAAACGCGGCACCCGGGCGTTCGATATCGTGGCCAAGTACGGCGGCGATGAGTTCGCCCTCGTACTGCCTGAGACTGGAGCGAAACAGGCTTTTCTGACCGCGGAGCGGATTCGTAAGGCAGTGGAGGCTCATCGATTCTCGACCGGCGACGAGAGGAGCGAGGGCGAGTCACTCACGATCAAGATCGGCATCGCCTCCTTTCCGGGAGATGCCCAACTTCCGATGCAGCTGCTCGATGCGGCCGATAGGGCGCTGTATGAGGCCGCCCGCCTGGGCAAGAACCTGGTAGTCTCCTACTCTGAGATCACCGAAAAGGAGGCAGCATGGGGAGGTGAACGTGCCCCTCGGTAGCATCGTTCGCCCTGCACGGCGCACACCCTCGTGGATTCTCCTCCTATCGGGTGTGGCTATCCTCACGGCAGTGCACTGCACTTATACCTTCTCGACCCTGTTGCCAGGCCACATACAGACGATCAGCATCCCCATGATGGGCAATGAGACCGTCGAGTACGGACTCGAGGAGCGTCTTACTGAGCAGCTTGTTGAAGAGTTTATCAAGGACAACCACCTCAGGGTCGTGGACCCGGGAGAGAGTGACTCGGTGCTCGAAGGAAGCGTGAGCGATTATCGGCGGTCAGCCTACTCGTATGATCAGCAGGAACAGGTGATCCAGTACCAGGTCGAGATATGGGTCAATATTACGTACCGGGATGCCGTTCGGGACGAGGTGATATGGGAAGAGGAGAAGATACGTGGATGGGGGACCTACTTCGCCAGCACGGAGACCGAGGAAGACGGAACGGATCGAGCGATCGAGCAGCTCGCAAGCGACGTCCTGAGACGGACCGTTGAAGGATGGTAGGGTGAGTCTAATGCGAAGACAAGGCTGTCTATTCTTCATTCTTGGTGCATTCGTCGCGGTGTTCGCGATACTTCTCGTGGCATTGGTGATGTTCGCTCTGGTCGGCGAGCAGCCTCTGCTCTGGCCTCTCGGCCGGGATGTTGCGCTGGTGGAGGTGATGGGGCCCATCTGGGATGCGGAGGAGATCGTCCGTCAGCTGCGGCGCTATAGCGAGGCGCACTCTGTGGGAGCGATCATACTGCGGATCGACTCCGGGGGCGGTGTTGTCGGGCCGTCGCAAGAGATCTACGCCGAGGTGAAGCGGGTGGGCGAATCCGGGAAGCCGGTGATCGCTTCGATAGGGGCTCTGGGGGCATCGGGAGCGTACTACATCGCCTGCGGTGCGGACAGCATCATGGCGAATCCCGGTACGATAACGGGATCGATCGGCGTGCAGATGAAGTTCCCCATGGCTTACGAATTGCTGGAGAAGGTCGGCGTCGGATTCGAGACGATCAAGTCGAACGAATACAAGGACATCGGATCTCCCTATCGTGAAATGACAGATGCCGAGCGGCATCTGGTGCAAGACATGATCGACGATGTCTATGAGCAGTTCATCAGTGTGGTCGTGGCTGAGCGAGGATTGCCGAGGGAAGAGGTGCTGCGCGTTGCAGATGGTCGTCTCCTCTCAGGACGCCAGGCCGAAGAACTCGGTCTGGTCGACCGCATCGGCTCCCTGGAGGATGCCGTCGAACTGGCGGGAGCGATGGTCGGCATCGAGGGCAGGCCGAGGGTGGTGAAGGAGAAGCGGCGCCAATTCTCGCTCCTCGATCTCCTGTTGGGGCAGACTGCAGAGAGAGTGGGGAACGAATTGGCGACCTGCCGTCTCGAGTACAGAATGGCGGTTCCTGCTCGCTGAGGGCCCCGCGAATGGGCGGTCGAGTCGATGCCGGTGGACAAGGACCGGCCGTGATCCCGAAAAAAGGCTTGACACAACCGACGAAACGGTGATATGTTACGGTTGTGCGGTCGATCGGGGAGCTAGAGGAGTCGGGTTGACGCTATGCCGATCTATGAGTATCGATGCCGTCGATGCGGCGGCCGAGTCGAGGCACTTGTCTATTCATCTGAGGAGGAGGAAGAGCTCGTCTGCCCGCACTGCTCTTCCCGTGAGCTCGAGCGGACACTATCGATATTTTCGCTGTCTGGTGGATCTTCGTCGACCTCCCACTCGGCCTCCAGCTGCAGCACGTGCAGTGCCACAAGTTGCGAGAGTTGCGGATCTTAACACTCAACACCAGGAGGCGGAAGGATGACAAAGGCCGATTTGGTGGAAGAAGTCGCTTCCATGACCGGTCTCACGAAAAAGGACACCGCTGCCGTAGTGGACACCTTCATCGACCGCATCCGAGCTGCACTAAAGGAGAACAAGAGGATCGAGATACGTGGGTTCGGCGTCTTCAAGAACAAGGAGCGGAGGCGTCGTACCGCCAGGAACCCGCGAACCGGCGCTCCGGTAGAGGTCCCGGCTGGGCTTGTACCCACGTTCAAACCATCAAGAAAATTCAAGGAGATCGTTGCACGATAGAAGGGGGGTGTCCCAGCACCGGTGCCCTGCGGCAGGAAACGAAAGCGACATAAGATCGCAACTCATAAGCGCAAGAAGCGGAGGAAGATGCACCGCCACAAGAAGAAGCTTCGCTAAAGGGTAGTTGCTCATCCGGGTGATCCGGATTCACGCGCTCTGCTCTCTGTTCGGTGTGGGCTTGCGTGGCCGGCCGCCCGGCATTGCAGGGATGCCGCCATGGGGCAAGGGCCGTTGGCGGCGGGGCCAGTAGGAGCGAGGGAGGGGGCATTGGCTCAGCTGGATAGAGCGTCGGCCTCCGGAGCCGAAGGTCGCAGGTTCGAATCCTGCATGCCCCACCAGTTGGCACTGTGAGGTCCCTGAGGGAGAGCAGCGTTTGAATGTGATCGATCGAGAGGAGCTGGGCGGGCCGGATCATCATGTCCGGCCTGACCTGTATGCGGCGCAGTCACTGCGGGGGGCGTGGGCATTTTTCGACGGCTCGGCGGATTTGCGGTAGTGCTTCTATCGCTGGCAGTGTACGGTCGTACTCTCTGTCCGACCGTGGGGTTCATCGATAGCGGCGAATTGACGACAAACGCATGGACGCTCGGGATTGCACATCCCACAGGCTATCCACTGTACACACTCCTCTCCAGACTTGCAGTCCTGGCTCCCGTTGGCAGTGTGGCACTGAGGATCAACCTTCTGTCGGCGCTGGCGGCATCGTTCGCCAGCTTCGTTGCGTACTGCGCCTTTCTGCGGCTCATCGGACTGGTGACGGAGGGCGGCGAGAGCGCGTGGGCGGCACCTGCGGCGCTCTCGGGCGCCCTCTGCTTTGCGTGGTCTCTGACGCTCTGGTCTCAGGCCGTTGTCGCGGAGGTGTACGCACTTTCCGCTGCGCTGGGGGCGCTGCTCCTCTGGTCTCTATTCGCGGTGCTCCAGGGAGGTGCCCGCACAGCGCGATATGCCCTGCTTCTCTGCTATCTCGTGGCCCTGTCGATGGGCAATCATCTGAGCATCATTACCGTTGCCCTGCCGGTGGCGGTCGTCTTCGTGCTCGCGTGGGTGCGCTCTGCGGGCCAGTGGAGGATACTGCTCGCAGGCGCAGTGCTGGGGGCACTGGCCCTGGCCATCTACCTCTATCTTCCCCTGCGATCGACGCGCGAGCCGCTGCTCAACTGGGGCGATCCCCGCACAGCCGAGCGCTTTCTGTGGCACATCTCCGCCAAGCAGTACCGTGTATGGATGTTCGGCTCCTCGGCAGGCGCTATCTTGAGGCGTCTCGGCGAGTTTGTCCTGCTCCTCTTTCGGCAGTTCCATCCTCTGCCTCTGTTAGTCGCCATCGGCGGAGCCTGGCTGATCGGGAGAGAGGCGCGGAAGATCGGGTTCTTCTTCCTGTTTGTGGTCGTCGCCAACCTCCTCTATGTGCTCAACTACGACATCCCTGACATCGCACCATACTATCTGCCCATCTTCCTCGTTGCCGCCGCAATGATCGGAGTGGGCGCGTACGCCGGTGTACTCCGGATCATCGGTCTCATCGGTGGTATCGAGGCGGCTGACCGTCGGGCGAGACTTCACTCTCTATCGCCGATCATCTCACTTGTGCCACTGATTCTGCCGGTCATAGCATTTGCCGCCAACTATCACGTCTCGGATATGAGCGGGAACTACCTCGCATACGACTACGCCATGAACGTCCTCATCTCCGGTGGCCCGAACGGAATCATCGTGACGAACAACTGGGATATCTATTCGCCGGCCCTGTACATCCGACATGTCGAGGGGCTTCATCGGGATGTAGCGATCATCGACAAGGAGCTCCTCAGACGGTCATGGTATCTGCGATCGCTGGCAAAGGAATACCCGTGGCTGACCGAGGGAGCAAGCGATGAGATCGATGCCTACATGGAGTATCTCGATCAATTCGAGCACGGGGTCCTCGAGGATTCCGAGGAGATCCAGGCCAGGTTCATCAACATGATCAACCGGATGCTGACATCAGATCTAGATGTCCATCCGTCAAGCACTACGTTCGTCAATGGGCATGACCTCGATGCCCTCATGCTCGCTCCGAGAGCTCGCAAAATCCCCCATGGGATCGTCTATCGCATTCAGCTCCATGACAGCCTGGCCGACTTCGATTACGGGAGGCTGTCACTGCGCGGTGCATTCGATCAGGAGATATACAAGGACGAGCGGACGCGCCACAATCTCATGCGGTATCCGCAGCTGATGTTCGAACGTGCGAAGGTCCTGGGAGAGCGAGGCGACTATCTGGGGGCGATCGGACTCCTGGGGGAGGCTCTCCGGTGGGGAGAAGGTGAAGTCCAAATACGCCTCAATCTCGGCATCTGTCTGGGTGCCGTGGGACGCTACCGCGAAGCTCTCCACCAGTTCAACATAGTCCTCCGCCTCGATCCGGGCAATGAACTGGCGACGGCAAACGTCCGGGCTATCGAGCAGGGCTTGTCTGGGGGGGATGGTCGCTAGGAGGCCGATCCTGCATCCTTTGGCCGCAGGTGTGCGGCCAGGCGGGATTTCTTCCGTGCTGCTCTCGTGGCGGGGATGATACCCTTGCCGGCTGCTTTGTCGAGTTCAGACTGGACCTCTTTTAGCAGGCGGGCCCTGGTCTCCTCATCGGAAGCAGCCTCGAAGCGCTTGACGGTTGTCCTGATGCGAGATTTCGCGGTCCTGTTCCGGGAACGGCGCTTGGCGTTCTGGCGGTCACGTTTCTCGGCCGAACGGTGTGTGGGCACGAAGTGATCCTCCTGTGTGAAGACTGAAGTAACGCTCTCTCGACAACGCTCGCTGCTGGGGCGATGGCGGCGTGAAGCAGCCGTGGCTCATATACTTCATACACTATCGATGCGAGATTGTCAATAGAATTCGGGCATCAGCCGGGGACTGATGGAGAATCCGGCGCGGTGGGCTGACGGGGGGACCGAGTGAATGGCGTAAGGCGCCGATTTGGGTTGTCCCGCGGCGCGACCTGTGCTAGTTTAGGACAGAAGGAGGAAAGACGATAGGTGCAGAAGCCCGACGCAGGAGGGCAGACGGCGGGCGGTGGCTCGATGCGCTCCTCGGTAGGCGCATTCAGCGTAGCCACCGTTGTGAGCCGGATCCTCGGGCTTGCGCGGGAGATGGTATTCGCGCACGTCTTCGGGGCCGGGCTCGCAATGGACGCCTTTGTGGTTGCGTTCCGCATCCCGAACCTGTTGCGCGACATCTTCGCTGAAGGGGTGATGAGTGCAGCCTTCGTGCCCGTCTATGTCGAGTATCAGGAGGGTGAGGGGGAGGAGGGGGCGCATAGGTTCGCCAACGTCGTACTCAATGTCCTCATGGTGGCTGCCGGCCTGACGACGATTCTCGGGATCGTGGCAGCTCCCTTCGTGGTGAGGGTGATCGGAGCCGGGTTCGACGCCGTTCCCGGGAAGCTCCAGATCACCACGAGACTCACACAGTTGCTCTTTCCCTTTCTCTTCCTTGTCGGGCTCTCCGCCCTGTCGGCTGCGATACTGAACTGCCATCGCCGCTTCTTCGTGCCGGCCCTGGCTCCCGCGATGGTCAATATCGGGTTCATCGCAGCGGGGCTGGCGCTCTGTCCGTTGCTTGGCGCGGCAGGGTATCCGCCGATCATAGGAATGGCGGTCGGTGCGCTGGCCGGGGGGGCCGGGCAACTCCTGATCCAGTTGCCCAACCTGTGGAGGGTGGGGTTTCGGTATCGGCCGCTCTTCGACCTTTCCCATCCGGGGTTGAGGCGGTTTCTCTGCCTGGTCGGTCCCGTGGTGATCGGCGTCTCGGCGACCAAGATCAACACCGTAATCAACACGTTCCTTGTCACGTTCCTTGCGCAGCGGAGTGTCTCGTATCTCCACTACGCTTTTCGACTGATGCAGTTTCCACTGGGGGTGTTCGGCGTCGGGGTGGCAACGGTAGCGCTGCCCGCTCTCTCGCGGCACCACGAGACGAGGGATCGGGAGAGCATGCGGGCGACGCTCGACAGGGCGCTGAAGCTCGTGATCTTCCTCACTGCACCGTGTGCCGTTCTGCTGCTCGCGCTGGCACACCCGATTTGCCAGTTACTGTACGAACACGGCGAATTCGGGCCGGCCGATACCGCGGCGACCGCCCAGGCGCTGATGCTCTACGCGCTCGGTATCATCGCGGTAGGAACCGTCAAGGTGCTGGCGTCGGCGTTCTACTCACTGGGAGACGCGAAGACCCCGATGTTCATGACGGGCCTGTCTGCGGCCGTCAACGTCGGCATAAACCTGGGCCTGATGCATGTCATCTTCTTCCGTTCGTTCGCCCTCGCAACCTCGATCGCGGCCGTCGTCAACGCTGTCGCACTGGCGTATATCCTGAGGCGGCGGCTGGGAGATATAGGACTGCGCGAAGTCGGTTCGATGGCGATACGCGTGCTCATCGCGGCGGCGGGCGGGGGGGTGGCAGCCTGGCTTCTGGTTGGCCGTCTCGATGCCGTACTCGAGCCTATGCGGCTCGTCGGCTCCATTATCTCTGTGGGAGCGGCCGGGGCGGTAGGATTGGCTGTATACTGGGTGCTCGCGTCGGCTTTTGGCGTGGAGGACGCGCGCACAGTCAGAATCAGAGGTATTGCACAGCTATTTCTGGGTGATCGAAGAAATGAAACATGAGGAACTGCGTGCGATCGTTGAAGCCCTCCTGTTCGCATCGGACGCTCCGCTGACGCTCGCGAAGATGCGTTCGATTGTGCCCGGCGCGGCGCCGGGCGATATCGAGGAAGTCTTGGATGACCTCGCTCAAGAGTACGAGACGGCGGAGCATAGCTTCCAGCTTCTCCGTGTGGCGAAGGGGTATCAGCTGTACACTCGGAGAGAGTTTGCCGATTGGGTGACGAAGCTATATCGGGGACGACGTCCGGCCCGGCTCTCCCGAGCGGCGCTCGAGACTCTTTCGATAATCGCCTACCGTCAGCCGGTCACGAGGAGTACTATCGAGGCGATCAGAGGGGTGGAGAGTCAGACTGTGCTCAGTACGTTGCTCGAGCGGTCGCTCATCCGCGTCGCCGGCCGCTCATCAGGCGTGGGACGGCCGCTTATCTATGAGACGACAGGCGAGTTCCTGAGATATTTCGGGCTGCGCGACCTGAGCGATCTCCCCGAGATAGGGGAGTTCGAACGTGCGCTCGGCGTCCGTCAGGAGGAGGGCATCGCTTCGACAGTACGTCTGTCTCGGGATATGGTGCAACATGGGGATGAGACTGAACAAGTTTCTCTCCCGGGCGGGAGTGGCATCGAGGAGGAGGTGCGATCAGCTCGTCAAGGAGGGGAGAGTCCTGGTGAACGGGAGTCCCGCGAGCCATCCCGCGCTGATGATCGCGCCTGAACGGGATACTGTCACGTTCGACGGGAGAGTTCTCAACCTCCGGCCTCGCCACACGTACTGGCTGCTCAATAAGCCCCAGGGGTACGTCACCACCCTACGGGATACACACGGCAGGCCGCACGTTGTCGATCTGCTCCCCGCCTCCGGTGGGCGAGTCTTTCCGGTGGGGCGTCTGGATCTCGATACTGAGGGTCTCCTCTTGCTGACTGATGATGGGGATCTGGCCTATCGCCTGACTCACCCGCGATTCAAGGTCGAGAAGACATACCGTGCCAAGGTGCAGGGGATTCCTGGGCAGCGAGAACTCCGCCGCCTCGAGCGAGGGATTGTTCTTGAGGACGGCGCTACATTGCCGTCTCGCGCCCGGCTCGTCCGGACCGTGAAGGGGAACGCGGTGCTCGAGCTGACCCTGAGGGAAGGTCGGAAGAGGCAGGTGAAGCGGATGTGTAAGGCCATCGGTCATCCGGTATTGGAGCTGCGTCGCGTTCGCCTCGGGCCGTTGAAGCTCGGGACGCTGCCTCGGGGGCAGGTGCGAGAGCTCACCGAGCGCGAGGTCGGCGCCCTCCGTGAATGCGCGGGATTGGCGGGTACCGGCACCGATTGCTGATGGGGGACGTCATCGAGGGTCCGGCCGGCGTATCTCGGCTCGGCCCGGGGTCCTGCGGCGCCCGCGGGCGAGAAAAGACTTGCACCGAACCGGAAGCGGTGGTAACATGAAGCTCGATGGTAAGGAGGAGTGCGGCATGGGCCCCTTGGCAAGATCGAATGTTCTCGAGATCAAGCCCTATGTGCCGGGGAAACCGATAGAGGAGGTCCAGAGGCAACTCGGCATAAAGGGCGAGATCATTAAGTTGGCCTCGAACGAGAATCCGCTCGGTCCTTCCCCCCGCGCCCTTGCGGCGCTGCGGCAGGCCTGTGGGCGGGTCAACCTGTACCCCGACGACGGTGCATACTATCTGACCGCCGCACTCGCCAAGTCGTTCGGTGTGGACGAAGACCAGATCATTCTCGGGAATGGGTCAGTCGAATTGATCGAGTTCGTCGCCAAGGCGTTCCTCGGCGAGACCGATACTGCAGTAATGAGTGATCAGGCGTTTATTATGTATCGCATCGTCTCGATGATCGCGAACGCACGAAGGGTCGAAGTGCCCCTTCGCGACTACACCCACGACCTGGAGGCAATGGCCGACGCGATCGATGGATCTGTCAAGGTGGTCTATATCGCGAATCCGAATAACCCTACAGGGACGATGGTCTCGGGCGAGGAAGTCGAGCGGTTCCTGGACCGCGTGCCCGAGAGTGTGGTCGTCGTCTTCGACGAGGCGTACATCGAATACATAGAACGCCCCGATTTCCCGGATAGCCTCCGCTACGTGAGAGAGGGACGGAATCTCGTCTTCCTTCGTACGTTCTCGAAAGCGCACGGACTCGCCGGATTGAGGGTAGGGTACGGCATCGGACCGCAGGAGCTCATAGAGCCCCTTCGAAAAGTGCGGCTTCCTTTCAATATCAATATGCTCGGACAGGAGGCGGCACTGGCAGCCCTCGACGACGATGAACATATCAGGCGATCGAGGGAGATCAACGCCGCGGGGCATCGATATCTGAGCCGCGAACTTGATGCCCTCGGCCTCTTCCACACGGACTCAGTAGGCAATTTCGTGTTCGTCGATACTGGTATCGACTGTAAGGTGGTATTCCAGGGGCTGCAGAGAAAGGGTATCATCGTCCGGCCGCTGGCAGGCTATGGATTCCCTACCGCGTTCAGGGCCACGGTCGGCACGGAGCGGATGAATAAGCGATTCATCAAGGCGCTCGCCGAGGTTCTGGCAGAGCATCGAGAGGCGTCTCGGCCGCCGGCTCCGTAGGGGAGAGCCTTTCACACGGTGAACAGGGAAGCGATCGTAGCCATCGATGGCCCCGCGGCGTCGGGGAAGAGCACAACAGCGAAACTTGCCGCGGAGGCGGTCGGGTACATGTATCTGGACACCGGCGCCATGTACCGCGCGATCACCCTCAAAGCGCTCCGGCTCCGGACACCACTCGACGATGAGGACTATCTCGCTCGCCTCGCGGAGGAAGCGCGGATCGAGTTCGTCCAGGATGGGGGATGTGTGAGGGTCCTCCTCGACGGAGAGGATGTGAGCGAGGAGATCCGGTCTCCGGACGTCGACACCAACGTCTCCCTCGTATCGAGCTACCCCGGGGTGAGGAAGAGACTTGTCGCTGAGCAGCGACGGCTCGCCCGGGGTCGGGGTATAGTTTGTGAGGGGCGAGACATCGGGACTGTCGTCTTCCCGGATGCCGACCTGAAGTTCTATGTAGACGCCACCCTTGAGGAGCGAGCCCGGCGCAGACAGAAGCAACTCATCGAGAAGGGTACGGCGCTCTCTGTGCACGAGGTGCAGCAGGACCTCGAGGGGCGTGATACATTCGACAGCGAGCGCGAGACGAGTCCGCTTACGAGGGCTCCCGACGCCATACTGATCGACACAACGGGACTGACGATCCCGGAGCAGGTCGCGGTAGTCGTCGATCATATCAGGCAATGGAGAGTGGCGAGACAGCAGGATCGGTCCGATCAGCATGAAGGCGACGGAGCCGAGCAGTGAGATTCACCTGGCGACTCCTGTGGTTCATTGCGAATGCACTCGCATGGGTGGTGCTCGGACTACGCGTACAGGGAAGGGAGAAAGTGCCGCTGCGGGGCGGTGTGCTTCTGGCCTCAAATCATCTATCGTTTCTCGATCCGCCGCTCCTCGGCACTGCGGCCCCCCGCGAGCTGTTCTTCCTGGCAAAGGAAGGGTTGTTTCACCAGAGCCGGTTCTTCACGTGGCTCATCACGGCATTCAACGCCATTCCGATCAGGGCCGGGAGCGGCGGACACGATGCGCTTCGTGCAGCATCGAGTTTGCTCAAGGCGGGAAGGGCGGTCGTCGTCTTTCCTGAGGGGACGAGGAGTCCCACGGGCGTCCTCCTGCCCGCCAAGGCCGGGGTTGGATTGCTCGCGTTGAAGGCAGGTGTTCCTGTCGTCCCGATCCGTGTACAGGGCTCCGCCGCTTCAATCGGGCGGCTGATACTGCGCCGGGACCGGCTCCGGGTTACGTTCGGTGACCCGCTCGTTCCCCGCCGGATAGAGGGAACCTCACGGAGAGAATCCTACGAGTCTTTCAGCAGCGAGGTGTTCCGGAGGATTGCCTCTCTGGGGGAGAACGACTAGATTGAAGATAGATGATGCGTGGCAGAATGGTATGGGAGAGGACGACTTGACGGGAGTTGAGATCATACTCGCCGAGAATTCCGGGTTCTGCTCCGGCGTGACACGTGCAATCAACATGGCGTTCGAGGCCGCCGAGCGGAGCGAGGGGAAGGTCTACACCATCGGGCCTCTGATACATAATCCACAGGTCGTGAGGAAGCTCGAGGAACACGGTGTCGGGGTGATCGAACGGCTTACCCCCGGGATGGTCGGAACGGTCATTGTGCGCTCTCATGGCCTGCATCCGGATGTGATCGCGGAGGCGGAACGGATCGGGCTGGACATCGTTGACGCGACATGTCCCTTCGTGAAGAAGGCCCAGCACGACGCTGCCTCTCTCTCGGCCGATGGGTATCAGGTCATCGTAGTCGGGAGCGCTGACCACCCTGAAGTTGAGGGCATCGTGGGGTACGCAGGTGATGAGGCGATCGTAGTCGATAGCGTCGAGGAGGCATCGGGACTCGGCAGGTGGCCACGGATCGGGATCGTATCCCAGACAACCTTCTCCGTGGAGCGCCACCGTCAAATCGTCAGTGAGCTGATCGGCCATGCCCGCGAGCTCAAGGTATACAATACGATCTGCAGCGAGACGTCCCTGCGCCAGCGATCGACTGTCGCAGTCGGCCTGCGAGCAGATATGATGATCGTCATCGGGGGAAAGAATAGCTCGAATACGACGCGTCTTGCCGAGTTGTGCCGTGCGCACGGTAGAGAGACCCATCACATCGAGACGGCCGCCGAACTGAGGCCGGAGTGGTTCCGGGGGAAACCGAAAGTGGGGGTCACTGCAGGAGCATCCACTCCGCAGTGGATCATCGACGAGGTGATCGGGAAGATCCGGGACCTGTTTCAAGCCGGGGCTGTACCCAGCTCCTCCCCCAGGGGGAGCTAATTCTAGGATAAAGGAGGAGCAGCAACAATGGTCGAAGAACAGGAAAAAGAGCCTCAAACGAACAACGAGGGCGAGGATGCCCTGGAGGAAGGAGGTGAGGAGAGCCGTCAGCAGCCGGAATCGACCGATGAGACGCCTGAGCGGCACGATGAGACGCCTTCTCAGGAGGAGATGATGCGCCTGTACGAGGAGTCCCTCAAGGACCTCGGCGAGGGGGAGATCATCGGCGGCGAAATCATCAAGATCGACGACAAAGAGGCGATCGTTGACATCGGCTACAAATCCGAAGGTGTGATCTCGCTGACTGAGTTCCAGAACCCGGATGAAGTCAAGATCGGTGACAGGATCGAGGTTCTGCTCGAGGATGCAGAGGATCAGGATGGCCTGGTCGTTCTCTCCAAGCAGAAAGCCGACTTCATGAAGGTTTGGGATCACATCAAGGATGCGTCGGATTCCAGGGCTACAGTTACGGGGAAGGTCCTCAGGAGAGTCAAGGGAGGAGTCATCGTCGACCTGTTCGGTGTCGATGCATTCCTGCCCGGCTCCCAGATCGATCTCCGTCCGGTGCGGGACATGGAAAAGCTGATGGGCGAGGAGCTCGAGTTCCGCATCATCAAACTGAACCGCAGAAGGCGAAATATCGTCGTCTCGCGCAGGGTGATTCTCGAGCAGGACCGTGAGGAGAAGCGCAGGACGCTGCTCACCGAGCTGGATGTGGGGCAAGTGCGCGAGGGAGTCGTCAAGAACATCACCGACTTTGGAGCGTTCATCGATCTGGGAGGGATCGACGGGCTGCTTCATATCACCGACATGTCGTGGGGAAGAGTGAGTCACCCCTCAGAGGTCGTATCGATCGGAGATACGGTCCAGGTCAAGGTGATCGATGTAGACCGAGATCGAGAGCGCATCTCGCTTGGATTGAAGCAGCTCACGCCCTATCCGTGGGATGACGTCGACGAGAAGTACCCTGTGGGAAGTAAGGTTCGCGGCAAGGTGGTCAGTATCACCGACTATGGGGCCTTCGTGGAATTAGAGAAGGGCGTCGAAGGGCTTGTTCACGTATCGGAGATGTCGTGGACTCAGCACATACGTCACCCCTCAAAGATCGTCTCTGTTGGCGAAATGATCGACGCTATGGTGCTCAACATCGACAAGGAGAACGAACGCATCTCCCTTGGATTGAAGCAGATGGAGCCCGATCCGTGGCTGACGCTCGATGAGCGGTACCCGGTGGGCACACACATCGCCGGCAAGGTGCGGAACCTGACGAACTTCGGGGCATTCGTCGAGATCGAGGAGGGGATCGATGGTCTTGTCCATATCTCCGACATGTCCTGGACCAGGCGGGTGAAGCATCCGAGTGAAATACTCAAGAAGGGAGCCAGGGTAGATGTGGTGGTTCTCAACGTGGACACGGAGAATCGCCGCGTATCTCTGGGCCTCAAGCAGCTCTCTGACGATCCGTGGGGATCGATCGCAGAGCAGTACCCGGAGGGGACGGGAATGGCGGGCACCGTCTCCAAGCTCCTCGAGCGCGGGCTTGTGGTCGACCTCGGCGAGGATCTCGAGGGGTTCGTTCCGTTTTCCCAACTGGCGCGGGCTGAGATGAGGAAGCCGGCCGACGCTTACAGCGAAGGGGAAGAACTGAAGCTCAAGGTGATCGAGGTGAGCGCCAAGACGCGTCGGATAGTCCTGAGCGAGAAGTCCCATCTCAAGGGGCTGGAGCAGGAGGAGGTAGAGGAATATCTGAAGCGGGCGCGCGGGCCGAGGGAAGTCGAAGAGACAGCTGCGGAGAGAGCTGAGGAGGCGGCTCCCGAGGACGAGATCGCCCCGGAGGACGAGGTTCCAGGGGCACCGCCGACAGAGCCGACCCCGGAGCCTCGAGCGGCTGAGGTCGCGGCGGAGCCGGAGGTACCGGATGCCCCCGAGGGTGCGGGCGTTCCTCCTGCTGAGGGGATAACGTCTGAGGAGCCCATGGGCGAGGCCGCCGGCGACGAAGCGGAAGTGGACGTGGCTCCTGCAGAGGAGCCAGAAACGATACCGGAAGACGAGGAAGAGTACCCTGCACCCGAGCCGAGGACCTCTGGGCCCGGGGAGGAGGAAGTACCCGAGACCGAGATAGAGGGGCGAAGGACTCCAACGAAGTTTACAGATGCCGGTGAGCTGTTGGAGGAGGAGGTCGAAGAGGAGGATTAGCGAGACTGTACGGGGAGTGTTGACTACCACGGGGCTCACCTCCGCAGGCTGTAAGAAAGAGATGGCCGAACGATGAAGCGAATACCCAAGATCGGGCTTGCGTTGGGCGGGGGCTCGGTCCGGGGGTTGGCGAACATCGGTGTCCTGAAAGTGCTCGAGGGAGTCGGCATCACGGTTGATGCCGTAGCCGGCACTAGCATGGGCGCGATCGTCGGGGCGATCTATTCTGTCGCCCCGAATGCGCTCTCTCTGGAGAAGAGAGCGCTTGGGTTCCTGAGCAGCAAGGAGTTCAAGGACATCGGTCTGGAGTTCTTGAGAAAAGACTCCGATCTGGACGCGAAACTGTTTGCCCGCCTCGCCGGTCAGATCAGAGAGAAATATATCTGGAGTGTTGGCGTGCTGAGGCCGTCTCTGATCCCCGGCGAAAAGCTGGAACGGGCACTTGACTGGGTTATTCCCGACATTGACGTATCGGAGACTCAGATCCCGTTTGCCGCAGTGGCTCTCGATCTGCAGAGCGGAGAGGACGTAATCATGACGGACGGTTCTCTTCGCCGCGCTGTGCTGGCGAGTTCTTCGATCCCCGGCGTCTTCCCGCCTGTACAGGAGGGTGAGCAGCTGCTGACCGACGGCGGGCCGACGAGCATCGTCCCGGTGCGGGCAGCCAGGGCCATTGGCGCCGAGGTGGTGATCGCGATCGACCTGCGGCCGGAGCTCGGGACCGATACGCATCCTGCGAGCGGTCTCGATGTCATGTTCCGCACTGATGATATCCTCCGGTTTCGCTACAATGAGTCACAAGTCGCCCTCGCTGACATCGTCATTCGTCCCGATGTCGGCAATATTCACTGGGCGAACTTCACGAGAGCGCCCTTCTGTATCCGTGTGGGGGAGGAGGCAACGAGGCGCCAGATAGATGAAATACTTATGCTGGCCCGAGGGCGAGGAGCGGTGACCCGCGCGTGGCAGGCAGGACGCCAGGCGCTGGCGAGAGTCTGGTCCCGCCGAAGCGGAGAGCCAGTCGCTCCGGAGTGAGTAAAGGCGGTAAAGGGGTAGGATGTGCGACGCGTAGCGTTTGCGACACTTGGATGCAAGCTCAATCAGTACGAGACGGAGCTCCTGCGCGAGGCGTTTGAGGCCGGCGCCTACGAAGCCGTCCCGTTCGATGCAGATGCTGACGTCTATGTGATCAACACCTGTACGGTGACACAGCGTGCGGATCGTCAGTCCAGGCAGCTGGTGAGGCGGGCGGCGCGACGGGCGAACGGTAGCACTGTGGTTGTCACTGGCTGCTATGCGGAGTTGGAACCGAGGATCATTTCCGCCATCCCCGGGGTGAGTGCGGTCGTACCCAATTCCCGCAAGCTGGCAGTGCCGAGGCTGATCGAATCCGGGTTCGACGAGAGACAGAATCGGCTCGCGGGCGGGATATGGCCGTCATCGAGACGGCTCACACGGTTCGCCAACCATACCCGGGCATTCGTCAAGATTCAGGAGGGCTGCGACTCGAGCTGCGCCTACTGTGTCATCCCGCGCGCAAGAGGAACGGCGAGCAGCCGTCCGAGCGACCAGATCGTCGAGGAGATATCCGGGCTTACTGCTTCCGGATACGGGGAGATCGTTCTCACCGGGATATCGATCGGACGGTACCGCGCCCCGGACGGGAAAGATCTATCCGGCCTCGTGCGTACTATCCTCGATAGGACCGGCCTCCGGCGGATCCGCATCAGTTCAGTTGAGCCGACAGATGTGACTGAGTCCCTCGTGGCATTGATCGCGGAGGAGGAACGGGTCTGTCCTCATCTCCACCTGCCGCTCCAGAGCGGAGACGATCAGATCCTATGCCGGATGAAGCGCCCGTACCGCTGCGAGCTCTACCGTCAGGTCGTTGCCCGGCTGGTAGCCCGGGTTCCGGACATCGCCATAGGGGCAGATGTCATTGTCGGGTTCCCCGGCGAGGGCGAGTCCGAGTTCTCGGCTACCTATGCGTTTATCGATGAACTCCCGCTCGCCTATCTGCACGTCTTTCCGTTCTCGCCGCGGCCGGGGACGCCGGCCGCCTCCCTCGATGGGCAGACCTCACCTCAGACGAGACGCGAGCGCGCGGACTCCCTGCGACAGCTGGGACGAGTGAAGACGCGGCAGTTTCGGGAGCGCTTCCTGGGCCGTGCCTTTCGTGGGCTCGTCGAATCCCGCCGCGATCGGAAGACGAATCTCCTCATCGGCTTGAGCGGCAACTACCTGAAGATCCGCTTCGACGGACCTGATGAGCTCGGCGGAACGTTCCAGCGGGTGCGGATCACCAGTCTCGACGCTGACGGGAGGGTATTCGGCACCCGTGTGTGAGGCCTCCCGACTTCGAACTCGCCCCCTGCTCCTCCCCCAGAACACCCCCTATTGGATTCACCGAACCGTCTGTGTCCTTTTTCTCCTTGACTTCTGGTCAGAGCGCCGTTACCATGACCTGCAGGAACTGCCGACAGGAGATGGGATTGCATGGACGAGAGGCCTTCTTTTTGTATCCATACGTACGGCTGTCAGATGAACGTCTACGATAGCGATCTCATTGCGGGGATCTTGTCGGATCGGGGATACCCTCGTGCAGGGACGCTCGAGGAGGCGGACCTGATACTTGTCAACACCTGTGCCGTGCGCGAACATGCCGAACGACGGGCCATCGGGCGCCTCAATGAGCTGACAGGGATGAAGCGCGTGCGTCCCGACCTGGTGGTCGGCATCTGCGGCTGTGTGGCCCAGAGGCTGGGGAGAGGCGCCCGGGAAGTAGTCCCTTCTATCGACCTGGTAGTAGGACCATCGTGCTACCGTATGTTGCCGGGTCTTATCGAGGATGTGCTGAGAGACCGCATGCCGCGCTATGCCCTCGACCTCGGAGAGGGGGAATCATACGACGGGATTCTCACCGCAGCAGGACGCGGCGTGACCGCTTTTCTCGCGATTATGCGTGGCTGCGATAATCGTTGTTCCTATTGTATCGTGCCGTACGTGAGGGGGCCTGAGCGATCTCGATCGAGGGACGACATTCTGGCAGAGCTGCGAACTCTGGCCGAGGGCGGAGTGCGCGAGATCACGCTTCTCGGACAGAACGTCGTCGCCTACCGGGACGGCGAGCACCGATTTGCCGATCTGCTGCAGGCGATCGATGACTCGAGGCTCATCCAGCGGATCCGGTTTACGACCTCCCACCCGCGCGATCTCGATGAGACAGTGATTCGCGCCGTGGCCGAGCTCGAGAGCGTCTGTGAGCACATCCATCTTCCGATGCAGTCGGGATCTACTTCCGTTCTCGAGAGGATGAACCGGCAGTACACCGCGGAGCACTACCGGGCACTCATCGAGGAGTTGCGGGAACAGGTGCCCGGGATCGCGATCACCACCGACATAATCGTTGGGTTCCCCGGTGAGACGGATGACGACTTCAGGAAGACGCTGGAGATGGTTAACGAGACTCGATTCGACTATGCGTATATGTTCCGGTACTCTCCTCGTCCCGGGACGCCGGCTGCCTCTTTCGAATCGGAGGTGCCGGAGAGGGTGCGGGGAGAACGGCTCAAACAGCTGATCGAGCTCCAGAACGGAATCATACGGCAGAGGAACGCTGAGCTGGTAGGAGAGGAAGTTGAGGTGCTCGTTGAGGGGGCGAGTCACCAGAGCGACGAAGAGCTCATCGGTCGCACACGCACTAATAAGGTGGTCGTCTTTGGCGGTTCGCGCGACCTTATCGGCAATTTCGTCGACGTGCGGGTGGCCGAACTGCGTGGCTGGACACCGTGGGGGTACCGGGCACAGAGAAGTGATGCGGAAGAGTCTGTCAGGACAGTGGTTACAGGTGCGGGGGTGACGTAGTGCGTGACGCGAAGTTCGGGGAGTAGATCATCGCAGTATGAGATCTCATCGCTGGCGAGGTAGTTCAGTGCATGTCCTCGCGAGCTTCGAGCAGAGAGGACAAGAGCATGTGGGTCATCAAGGTTGTGCTGTTGGCGGTTGTGATCTTGTTCGTGATCATCGTTGGTGTCCAGAATGGTGGAGAGATCGTGACGTTCAGGATCCTTAGATGGGAGTTCGCCGGTATCCCCCTGAACATGATCCTCGTCGAGGCACTGGCAATTGGGATGCTCCTCGGCGTCATGATCTCGATCTTCCATGCAGTTGGAATGCGCACGAGGATCTGGAGACAGAAGAAGGAGATCAGCCGTCTGACCAGCGAACTCGTTGCCATGCGGAACCTCCCCATTGAGGAAGCAGAGGAAGAACAGCAGAGAATGGATGACGAGCGGAGGTACATCGACCGATGAGTCTCGTAATCTGGTTCATCGTTGCAGGCTGCATCGCAGTCATCGCTATCCTCGTGATCATCTGGAGCGTGCGGTCGTGGGGCGCACGGGGTGAGCGGCGTGTCTCGGCTTACGTTGACGCTCTCCATCGTCTCCTCGATGGGGATGAGAAGATGGCAATGGAGCGGCTCAAGGTTGCGGTGCAACAGGAGCCGAACAATGTCGATGCCTATCTCCGGCTGGGGGATCTGCTGCGCAGTCGCGGCCATCTCGAACGAGCACTCCAGCTCCACCACCATCTAACAGTGAGACGAGGGCTCCCCCCATCGCAAGAGCGGGCGATCTGGCGTAGTGTGGCTCGCGACTACATCGGGCTGAACCGGCCGCAGAAGGCGATCGCTGTCCTCACCGAACTGACGTCACGCTTCGATCGGGATGATATCGAGGCTCATGAGATGTTATTGGGCCTGTACGAGGGCGAACGCCGGTGGGATGAGGCATTCCGAGAGCAACAGAAGATCTTGCAGGCGAAGCGACAGAAGAGTCCTCATCGTCTGGCCCTGTACCATGCGTATGTCGCCAGAGAGGAACTGGCCGATGAAAATCTCGAGGCCGCAGAGCGCAACTGCAAGAAGGCGCTCCGCATAGACCGCAGATGTGTCTCGGCGCTTCTCTGCCTGGGTGACGTGCAGTATCGACAGGGCGAGGTCAAGGAAGCTGTAAGAACCTGGTGCAGAATAGTGAAGGAGGTCCCTGAACTCGCCCACGTAACATTCCGACGTCTCGAACAGGCCTACTTCGAGCGGGGTAAGTTCGGGGAGATCATCGAGGTGTACGATGCCCTCCTCGCCAAGGACTCCCGCAATGTGCGTGCGCTCTTGGCCAAAGCGAAGATCCATGAACGGAAGGGAGAGGAGGAGGAGGCGTTCGAGGCCCTGAGGAGAGTGCTGGAGATCGAGCCGAACTCGCGTGCCGCACTTGTCGCGTTGCTCGAGCTGTACATCAAGGTCGGAGACATCCGGGCGGCCGTCACCCAGGCACACTCTCTGGTTGAGTTGTTACATGCACAGGCTGACTCCTTCCGGTGTTCCTCATGCGGATACCGCACCACTGAAGCGCTCTGGCGCTGCCCGAATTGTCGCCAGTGGGAGACGTTCTTCTCGCCATCACCATGATGCCTCCTAGTTCATCATCTCGCGGGAACCTGCCGCCGTCCCGGCTCTTCCTACCCCTACGTCGCATCCCCCTCAGGGCGCACTTCGCCGCCTCGCTGGCGGTCGCTCTCGTGGCGCTTCTCCTCGCGGGATGTGGGGAGCAAAACCCGCTCGAGCCATCGACGGTGATCGAAGGATCCGATGCAATGCTCTCAGCCGGGGCGGGAGGGAGCGACACATTTGTCTTCTCACGGGGCACGGCGACCTACGGCCAGATTCGATTGTCCGTGTACTGGTTCGAGGGGCCGCCTCAAGTCCTTGCGGGGTATCTCTCGAGCGAGGGCATCCAGGTCGCTGACCCCGGCCTGCGGTTGGCGCCGGAGAGCGGGTACTCGCCGCAGGTCCTGCTCGGCGACCCCGGCTCCTCGTACGTCCTGATGACGGACGACGCGCCGCACTACGGCCGGATCGACATTGTGGCAGTCGACGAACGTCTCACCGATCGGACGATCGCCATCACCTTCGACTGGGTGGTCCAGACGGAGGCCGGCAACCGTCGGCTGTACTGAGGTATCGCATGAAGCTGACTCCCCTGCTCAAGCAGTACCACGCGATCAAAGCACAACATAAGGATTCCATCCTCCTGTTCCGGATGGGAGACTTCTACGAGATGTTCTACGAGGACGCTGTGATCGGATCGCGCGTTCTGGGGATCGCCCTCACCTCTCGTCCTCACGGGAAGGGGGCGAGGGTGCCGCTGGCAGGTGTCCCGTACCGAGCAGTTGACAGTTATGTGGCGAAACTCGTTAAGGCGGGATATCGGGTGGCGATCTGTGAACAGACGGAAGACCCCAGGCTCGCCAAGACCGTCGTGCAGCGAGGCGTCACCGAGGTAATCACGCAGGGGACGATCATGCGGCCGTCCCTCCTCGACGAGGCGAGGAACAACTACCTCGCGGCGATCGCAGAGGGCGACGGGAGGTTCGGGCTGGCAGCAGCCGATCTCTCGACCGGTGAGTTCACTGTCACTGAGGGTGAGCCTCACCAGATCGCGGAAGAGATCCGTCGTCTCGAGCCGGCCGAACTCCTGGCGCCAGAAGGGGAGGAGGGGGCGCAGGCGCTATCGGCCATGCCCGCTGTGGGCGACTTCCTTGTCGTCACCCACAGACCGGGATACCAGTTCACCTATGAGTGGGCTCGGGAACGACTCGTATCACACTTCGGTGTGGTTTCACTCGACGGCTTCGGCTGCTCGGATTCCCCCCTGGGCGTGGCAGCGGCGGGAGCTGTGCTCGCCTATCTGGAGGAGACCCAGCGGGCTGCCCTCACCCATATCACCAGGCTCTCCACATATTCCCTCGGCGACCACATGCTCCTCGACAGAGTGACCCGCACCAACCTCGAGCTGACGCGGCGGATCCGGGAGGAGGGGGGCGGCGGGACGCTATTCTGGGTGCTCAATCACACGGCCACACCGATGGGAACCCGGCTTCTCAGAAAATGGATCGTGAGCCCGATCACGGATACAGGCGACATAGGTGATCGCCAAGATGCCGTAGCACAGCTCATTAGATCAGCACAGTTGCGAGAATACTTTAGCAAACACCTCGACGAGATCGGGGACATCGAGCGGCAGACAGGGCGGATTGCCTGCCGCCGGGGCTCGCCCAGGGATCTGGTTGCACTCAAGGATTCTCTGAAGGAGATTCCCGGGCTCCGGGCCAGGCTGGCTCGATGCAGCGGCCTTCTGGGAGGATTCGCGGAGGGGCTGGGGGACTTCCAGGACATGGTGGGAGAGGTGGAGCGTGGTATCGTGGACGATCCCCCGCAGACGACCGGGGATGGCGGGATCATCCGGGATGGTTATGACGAGCAGCTCGATGAGCTGCGCACGAGCGCACGCGAGGGCAAGCAGTGGATGGCGAGACTGGCGGCGAATGAACGGGAGCGGACAGGCATTGCCTCGCTCAAGGTCGGATTCAACAACGTCTTCGGGTATTACATCGAGGTGTCGAGGGCGAATCTGACGAAGGTTCCCGAGCGTTACACGCGGAAGCAGACGCTCTCGAACTGCGAGCGGTTCGTGACTCAGGAATTGAAGGAGATCGAGGAGAGAGTTCTCGGCGCTGAGGAGAAGATTCGGCTTCTGGAGGAAGAGCTGTTTGTCGCCCTGCGGGCGAAGGTGGCTGAGCGTACGGAGGAACTGCTCGACACTGCCCGGATCCTCGCGCACGTGGACGTCTTCCAATCGCTGGCCCAGGTGGCAGTGAGGGGCAACTACATCAGGCCGGTCGTGGACGACGGGGACCGGATCGTGATCCGGGAGGGACGCCACCCCGTGGTGGAGCGGCTGATCCCGGACGGAGATTTCGTGCCCAATGACATCGTGCTCGATCTGGAGAGCGAGCAGATTCTTATCATCACGGGGCCGAACATGGCGGGCAAGTCCACGTACCTGAGACAACAGGCGCTCCTCGTCATAATGGCCCAGATGGGCTCGTTCATCCCGGCACGTGAGGCGAAGATCGGCGTCGTCGATCGCGTCTTCACGCGCGTCGGTGCGTCCGACGATCTGAGCCGCGGAGTCTCCACATTCCTTGCGGAGATGAACGAAACCGCGAATATCCTGAACAACGCTACGTCCCGGAGCCTCGTCCTGCTCGACGAGATCGGGAGGGGCACGAGCACGTTCGATGGATTGGCGATCGCCTGGGCTGTGGTGGAATATCTTCATGCCGACGAGAGGGTGAAACCGAAAACGCTCTTTGCCACCCACTATCACGAGCTCACGGAGCTTGAGACGATACTCGACCGAGTGCGAAACTGGAACGTCTCCGTGAGGGAGGAAGGAGACCGGGTCATCTTCTTGCGTCGGGTCGTCCCCGGGCCTGCGGATCGCAGTTACGGCATACAGGTGGCGCGGCTCGCTGGATTGCCGGTCGAGGTGATCGAGCGCGCGAGCGAGGTGCTGGCGAACCTCGAAGACGATGCCTTCACTGAGGAGTCATTCCCTCGGCTGGCGAGGGGGACCCATGCCCCCAGTGAGGCCGGGCGGCAGCTGAGCCTGTTCACGCCGGGGGAGCACCCCATCGTCGAGGAACTGTCGGAACTGGATCTGGAGAAGATGACGCCGCTTCAGGCGATGCAGAAGCTGGATGAGATGAGGCGCAAGTACGCCCGGGAGGGCCGTGGGCAGCAGGCAGATCGGCCCGGCGTGGGCGGGTGATTGTGTAGCGGGTGGAATCCCATTTGATGGCCGGGGAGGCCACGTGCCCAGGAAAGTATCCTCGAGGCGGGATCGAAAGGACGTGTCGGAGTGCATCATCTTCCTCGGCACGGGCGGCGCACGGATCGTCGTGGCAAAGCAGGTCAGGGCATCGGGGGGGATGTGGGTCGCCATAAACGGCACGAATCTCCTGCTCGATCCCGGTCCGGGATGCCTGGTGAAGTCTCGCACGAGGAAGGAGAAGCTGGACGCCACCAAGCTCGATGCCATTCTGCTCTCACACAAGCACCTCGATCATTCCGGTGATGTGAACACGATGATCGAGGCGATGACCGATGGCGGGTTCCGGCCGAAAGGGATGCTCTTCGCTCCTGCCGAATGCCTGGAGTCAGATCCGGTGGTCCTGCGATACGTCCGGGACTATGTCGACGAGATCCACGAGCTCCGGGAGGGAGGGCATTACACCATCGGCAGGGTCACGGTCTCGACTCCGATCCGGCATCAACACGGGAACGCCGAGACATATGGTATGGTCCTGACTCCATCAGGGCAAGGCCCCTCCGTTGCCTATATCGCCGATACGAGATACTTCCCTGAGCTCGCTGATGCATATCGCGGCGACATACTCATCCTCAATGTCGTCTTTCTCACGAAACGCGACTATGACCATCTCTGCGTAGAGGACGCTCTGAAGCTGATCCGTGCCATCCAGCCGAAGCTTGCAGTCATCACCCACTTCGGCATGACCGTGATCCGCGCCAAGCCGTGGGAGGTAGCGGCAGAGCTCGAATCGGCCGCCGGAACGCGTGTCATCGCCGCCCGCGACGGAATGACCCTCGACCTCCATCTGGAATCTGAGCCGACCGCCTGAGCCGCGGCAGAGTCTGCGCGGCGCACCTGCCCCCACGTCCATATCCACCCGCAAACCAGAGACATGAGCCCTGCGGCCCGCATGTGCGGCCACGAGTGCGCTCGAGCCCGGCTACTGGCTCCACTCTCTCATCGCCCGTGCGATCTGCTCCCGGACGGCGGGGGGCGGGCCGAGGCCGAGGGCGATCTCCAGTTCACGGATGGAGTCGTCTTTCCGGCCGGTGCGATAGTAACACTCGGCGAGGTTGAGGTGGGCAAAGAGGTAGGATGGATCGGTCTCGAGCGCGCGCTCGAACATCGGGATCGCCGCCGTGAAGTCACCCGCTGTCTTCAATATTACTCCGGAGTTGTTGTACGCATAGGTGGCAGTCTCGGGGGCGAGATCGATCGCCTCGGCGTACAGCTCGAGCGCGCGCTCGAACTGACCCAGATGCTGGTAGGCGAGGCCGAGATTCTCGAGAGCCTCGGGCCGCCTGTCGATCGTCAGGGCGCGCCCGTAGGCGCGGATAGCGGCCTCATGTTGTCCTGCTCGACTGAAGACCCAGCCGGTATTGTATTCGATCTGGAAGAATGTCGTGGCGCGTACGGCGTAGAAGTCACCGTTGACGAACACGGCGGCGCCCGCCAGGAGGAGGGCTGCCCCGAGGCACTGCGCGCGGCGCGTCCGCAGACATTCCTTCCACGCTCCAGCGACCCAGGATATGAACCAGATGGCGAAGATGAGCAGTACGGGGACGATGGGGAGGCGGAACCGCGAGCAGACAAAGAACGGGAGGATGGAGAGTGTGTATGCGGCGATGAAGACGAGGAGTGGAGCCGATGCACGTCTCCGCAGGGCGAGCGCGGCGCCAGCCAGGCCGAGAGGGCCGACAAGAGCGAAGGCGAGCCAGGGAAGACGGAGCAGGGGGGA
>LJUI01000113.1 GCA_001303705.1 candidate division TA06 bacterium SM23_40 | reverse complement strand
CCCGTATCCATGGCATCGGATACAAATAGCCCGGAACATACAGAACCGGGCTGCCCCCTGCGCTCTCAGGCGCACTATCCTCTCATATTCTGCGACTTCCGTCAACCATTTATTCGGGGACAACATGCCACGAGAGAGCTGCCCCCGAGGCGGGTCCCCGGGCGAATCTAGACTGATCAGGGGACCAGTGAACTTGTGGGAAGACCCGTGCGCACGGACCTTCTCCGGACGAAACGAGGGCCCAACGTCCCCGGTGAACTCCTCCTTAGAAGCAAGGACCGTATCGTCTATCGTGGCCCCCTTGCTAAAAGTGCCCCAACACTCCTCTTATCGCCCCCAGCCTCCCGACCGTAGGCAAGTCCTCAGACAGTCCGGGTCGAGGAAGAATAGAACGAGGGGATTGACAAGATCGCCAATCCCCTCATAGATCCTCAGCTTTGATTGCTATGGACCGCTACACCGCTACGAAACTACCGAGCACCATCCTCCGCACCGGTAATGACGTTGTCTCCCGCCGGCGGGCTGCCATTTGTGACAGACCCGAACTCGAAGACGTGGGCGCTGATGGTGTAGTAGTTCGTGTTGCAGCTACCGCCAGTACTGTACACCTGGCCAATCAGGTGGAAGGTGTGCGTACCCGCCCCCAGACTGTAGGTCTTGGAGGTCTGGACCCCCATTGCCTGGGAGATCGTGTCCTCGCTGTAGAACCTGCGCGTGGCCGGGTCTTCCACAGCAGCAGCCCCATAGCCGAGGGCCCACTCACTCTCGCAGCTGCTGTGGTACCCATACCCACCGGCTTCGACATAGACCTTAGCGGATATCGGCAGGGTGAAGGTGACTGAGATAAGGGACTGGTAGGACCCGGTGAGCTGCACCCAGCTTCCGTACCCGTAGTTGTTAGCATAGATGCCGGACCGGAAGTCGGCCGACGCCATGCTGGCGATGACAAGTACAGCCACTGCAGCGATGATCAAGCTTCTCTTCATTGTTCGTTATCTCCTCTTCTTCCACACACTTGTTTCCTGATCCCGAAAACCCTGCATCTGAAAAGCAAACGACGCGGTCTGGACCATCTCCTCGCTCCGATCACCCCCTCTCACCGTTCCCCACACGACCCGCGTCTCGCCGCGTCGGGCTGGATTGTTAGCGCAGTTACACAACTCCCCTTTACGTCGCAGGCCCCGGACCTGCAAAACCAGGTCGCACGGGGCTCCGGACAACCCCAATCAGGCCAACTTTCACAGCTTGCGCGTATTCTCTCATATCTTGGCGCCGGTTGTCAAGCCTTTTTTCCGAAAAATCGCCCCCCGCCACCTGAGAGCCTCAGCCGGCGCAGGGGCCGCCCTAAGTTCTAGGGCAATGTGGCCTCGGCGCGCCCTCCCTGTTATGCGGGAGAACACCTACCATGCGAAGAAAGTTCCCGCCTGTATCAGGATGCCTCCCACATCGAAGTCATCGTCGAATTCATTCACCTTCTCCACGGTCGCCGTGGCCGCCCTCGCCTCGACACAGACCCCAAACCACTCCCCCGGAAGATAGTCTACACCGGCAACCATGTGGCCTCCGTATGCCCCACCCCCCTGGATCCTCTGATCCGGGTATGACCCGACCGTGACGGTCATGATCCGCTTCTCGAAGTAGTGGCCGACACCGCCGCCGATATAGGGCCGCAGCCGCCCGCCACCCCCAAGGAATATCTTCGCCGTCGCGAGGAAGTAGCTGACCCGCATGTTCATGTCGACATCGACCTGAGTGACCCCTCCATTGGTCGACGTCTGCTCCGTCGAATGCCCTTCCCTGGGAAGGTAGCTCCCCGTCGCTATCTCCAGGCCCAACTCCTCTCCCACCACGTACTCGAAGAAGAGCTCTCTGGCGAATCCATTGAACGAACGCTCGGGGAAGAGGGCCTCGATTCGATCCAGATAGGGTGTCGACGGAAAGAGGTGGTACCCTGTCCGGACTCCCAGACGATTGGAGCGGGCCAGGACAGGTACGGGCAGAGCCAAGGCGAGTGCAAGGACGACAAGGCAGATCCGCGCCACCGAGGGGAACATCCGCCTACTTTGCGACTCGTCCCCCGAGATGCTGTAGCTACTGATGTCGCCGCCCCGGCTCCGGGTCCACGCCCGCTTTCCTCTCAAGCTGTCCGGACCCAAGCTGACGCAGCTCCCTGAATCAGTCCTTTTCTTCCCCATATCTCACCATCCGGACAATCCATTTCTCGCAATCCTGAGCAGGCATCCAGCACAAACCTCGCTCCCCTCCCGGAAGACCCGGCGCGCCTGCTCGAGACGATTGCCGCACCCTTCGCGGTGCGTCCCTGTGGCCGACGCCCGCAACGCAGCACCGCGGCGCGTGGGCTCATATGTCCAACAGGCGCTCGATCTGCCGGGTGTGTACACGTTCGTGCCAGAGCGCCCGGCGCAACACCTTCCTTCCGGACCACTTCTCCCCCCTGCGCTCGACAACGCGACTGTCATCCACGAGAGCAGGGAGCAGCGCTACCGTCTGCGCGCGCACCTTCTCCAGCTTGCCTGCAAGCCCCTCTGGCATCTGGTCACGTGGAAACGCCATGCCGAGGCGATCGAAGTACCACCATTCTGCGGTCGCCACATGTTCCACGATCTTCTCGATAGAGCCGAAGACATCGTCGCGAATCGGCTCCGTGAACCGTTCCGGAGGAATGTCCCTGATGAGTTCCATCAGATCTCGCCGCGTGCATCCGAGCAGCCAGATCCCCTCCCCGACTTCGGCCCCGCTCAGAGGACGACGGTCATCCTCGAAAAAGGCATTGACGATATAGTCCCCCTCGCTCACGAATGAGCGATAGGTCTCCACGACTTTTCCTTCGATCGGCTGATCCGCCCGCGGCGTCGGGCGCCCGTGACGCGCCACCCAGAAGAAGTACTCCTCGATGGCTGCCTGAGCGCCGGCGAAGGCCTCCTCTTCGGAGGCGGCCTTCGCGTAGCATCCAAGCAGCTCGAACGCCCAGGCAAGCCATTTCCCGGGCTCGATATCCTCAACGCCGAGATGGTAGATCATCCTCTCCGGTCCGTTCACCCTCTATCTCGTTGCCGTCAGCTCTCGTCCCTTTCTCGTCTATCTCGTCATCTCGAGCGCCACACACCACCACGGTGACCAGTGGCCCTCGTTCCGGGCCGCAGATCACCGAGCAGCGCCACCGATCCGAGAATCTCACACGCGAATGAACTGCTATCTGCCGATCTGAGCGCGCAGACCTGACGACCCGGAGTGCACCGGCTGCGCGGGATATCACGGTACGCTGCGCGGTCCCCCTCTTCTATATCACAGCACCGTTCGCGCGACAAGGAAAAACCCCGGAACAAGCACGGCTCCACGATGGTTGTCAATCTGGGAAATGGCATCATGAGCTGGAGAAGACTTGCCGGTTGCTCGCGCCCGGGCAGAGTAGACAGGGGCACTTGATGTGACGTATACTACTCTCCTGTTCTACGGCGCGGCAGCGATGTGCGTATCGTTGAGATGCGGGGCATCTCCCCCGCGAGTGCGGTGCTTCCCGATCAGGAGGCCGTATGGCAGAGCCGGATCATCGGCAGAAGATACTCTTTCTGTGTACCGGGAACTCGTGCCGCAGCCAAATGGCGCAGGCGTGGACGAGAGAGATCCACGGAGAGCGTTTCGAAGTGTACTCCGCGGGTATCGAGCCGCGTGAAGTCGACCCTCGCGCTGTACAGGTCATGGCTGAGGTCGGAGTTGACATGAGAGCTCAGCGATCGAAGCATGTCGATGAGCTCGCCGACGTCGAATTCGACTACGTCGTCACGGTCTGCGACAATGCAAGAGAGCACTGCCCGTTTTTCCCCGCAAAGGTACGGGTCCTCCACAAGAGCTTCGACGATCCTCCCTATCTCGCGCGCGATTCCTCTTCGGAAGACGAGGCACTCGAACACTATCGACGCATCCGGGACGAGATCAGGGTGTATATCGAAACGCTTCCGCAACTGCTGCACGGGGAAGTAGAGAAGGACAGATCCCCATGAAAGAGAGCTGCATCACAAAGCAACCCAAAGGCCTCACCTTCTTCGAAACATACCTCTCCGCCTGGGTGATCCTCTGCATAGCCGCGGGTATCGTGCTCGGCAAACTGGCCCCCGGTGTGGCCACGTTCCTCGACGGTCTGGCTATGAATGTCGGCGAGGCACCCGTGGTGTCGATTCCCATCGCGATCTGCCTCTTCTTCATGATGTACCCGATCATGGTGAAGATCGATTTCGCAGAGGTCCTGAAGGCAGGGCGCAATGCGAAACCGGTCGGCCTGACGCTCTTCGTGAACTGGGCCATCAAGCCGTTCACCATGTACGCGATCGCGATATTCTTCCTCGGCGTCCTCTTCAGAAATTTCATCGGGGCAGATGCCATCGACTACGTCAAGATGCCCTTCGGCCTCGATCTGCCGCTGGGAGAGAGGTACGGCGCAGGCACGGTGGTTCTGATCGAAGGCGTAAAGATGCTCCAGGTCCCGCTCTGGCGTTCGTACCTGGCCGGGTGCATTCTGCTCGGCATCGCCCCGTGCACTGCCATGGTCCTGGTATGGGGGTATCTCGCCAGAGGGAACGACGGCCACACGCTCGTCATGGTGGCCATTAATTCCCTGACTATGCTCGTACTTTACGGGATCCTCGGTGGTTTCCTCCTCGGAGTGGGACGCCTCCCTGTACCCTGGCAGGCGCTTCTCCTCTCCATCGGCATCTACGTGGCGCTGCCGCTTGCCGCAGGGTACGTCACACGGAGGGGGATCGTTTCAGTCAAGGGAGAGGACTGGTTCAGGGAGAAGTTCCTCCACATTCTCACACCGATCACCATTGTCGCCCTGCTTGTCACTCTGGTATTGCTCTTCTCCTTCAAAGGTGATGTAATCCTCTCGAACCCACTGACCATTCTCTGGATCGCGATCCCCCTGTTCATCCAGACGAATCTCATCTTCGCTCTGGGATACTCGCTCGCCAGGGTTCTGAGGCTGTCGTATGAGGATGCTGCCCCTTCTGCGATGATCGGAGCGTCCAATCACTTCGAGGTCGCGATCGCCACCGCCACTATGCTCTTCGGATTGTACTCCGGCGCTGCACTCGCCACGGTAGTAGGAGTACTCATTGAAGTCCCCGTGATGCTTATGCTGGTCAAGATCTGTCTGAGGACCAAGGGCAGGTTCAAGGCAGCAGGTACCACTACCTCGCTCAGCGCAGCCGCGGCGGGCTCCTCGCGGTGACATCCGACCGAAGCATCCGATTCACCTGTCGCAGCGGGATAAGCCCACGCCAGAGAGCACAGAACACCGCCGCACATAGCGGCGGTGTTCTGTAACTGCTCACCACTCAATTTCTGAAGGGCGGCCGTGTCCCGGCCCCGGGATCATTCGATATTGGGAATGGGCGCCGGCAGCGGCTGTGCACCGGCTCCCCACGTCGCAGACGCCATCACATAGGGATACGCCATACCCGTGTGCAGCCATCCTTCGAGCATGTAGTCGCCCTCGTCGGCGAGGAACGCGATCGAACGATCGTTTGCGAGATAGAGGAACTGTATGTACTCCCAGCTCGTGGGCTGGTACAGCAGGTCTATCGTCGCGTGGTGGGCTGCAGGCGGAGGGTCGAGCGTGAAGTCATCCCAGTAGTTGTACGCGCCGCCCGGCCCCGGGTCCCCATACTGGTCTTCAGGCACGGGGAGGCAGTTGCGGATCCTGGCCTCGTCGTAGCTCATCCCGTACGGCGGGATACGGTTATCCTTCGCAACATAGTTATTCAGCACGAAGTGGAATGTCTCGTGGTAGGTTCCCGGAGCCTGTGCCGCAAGCTCGGCCAGGGTGTAGTCTACCGCTCCCGTATATCGATCGAAGCTCAACGGGAGATCGGGCAGGTACCCCAGGGCGAGAAGCTGGTTCGCCCATTCCTGTGTCATCGCGTAGTGGGCCTCGTAGATCTCTGTGTTCGGATCTTCCAGATCGAGGATCGACTCGACCTCCACACCGCTCATCCATACTCCGATCGGACCGTACTCGCCGTCCTCACGTAAGAGGACGTTGTTGGTGTCGTACCACTTGACATTCAGCCACATCCGGCGCCCCTCCGGATACCCCGAGATGAGCTTGTGGCCCGTCAAGTTGACGACGCTGACAGTGTTGCCCTCGACCGAGAGCGATGCCGCCTGATCCAGCTGTACCATCGCCCGTGTCTTCCCGGCATCCAATGCCGCTGTCTGCACGGAATTGAGCCCGCCGCCGAGCCTCAGCATCCCCTGCGAGTCCAGGTACTGAATTGCATCAGGCATCCAGTAGTTGCCCCCGGTCATGTCGTGGAGCGGGAGATCGCGGCGCACGGGCGGATTCTTGTTACACCCCTCTCCGGTAACCGGAAGGAGGTGACATGTCTGACAACTGAAGTATCGGGGCGCACCGTCTTCGTAGTTACCCCCGGTGCCAGCAACGAGGGCGGCCTCATATGCTGTCGCGATCGCACCATCCTGGAGCTCCGATGGCAGGCTCAAATAGTCGGAGACGAGCGTCTGTGAGAGGAGGCCCGCCTTGTACTCGCTGAACGTGCGTTCGACAATCCCGTACTGATACGGGAAGTTGTTGAATGCGGCCTTCTCCTCTACCGGCGCGCCAGGCACGCCGCTGTAGGTCCCGGGTTCGAGAGGAACCTGGGCACCGTTATTGGGTGCGAGATCACCGACTGCGGGGTTTGATACGTCGTGGCACGTGCCGCAGAAGTCGACGGACCGGTGGAACTGGGATTGCAACGTCGAGTGGTTGGCAGCTGCGTCGCTGTACGGCCCCAGCTTCTCGTTTCCATCCCACACGACATACATCCCGCTCCCATAGTACCCGACGGGAGGTGTGCCTCCGTTGTTCGCGACAAACGGTGGATTCTGCACACCGAGGTGCTCCGACTCGTCAGGGTTCGTCATCTTGTGACAGAAGTCACACTCGACCCCATCAGCATCGTGGCCATGCAGGTTCGAACCGTCAGTCGGTGTGGAGCGGCCTCCCAGCCAGCCTCCTGTGGTGTGACAGCGGAGGCAGAGGTCCCCGGCGCCATCGAAATCCTGTTCCCCGATCGCCATGGTCGCCCAGAAGATCGGGTCACGGCTGGCGTTGGCCATCATGTTGCCACGCCAGTTGAACGCCGGCTCGATCGCGGGATCGTATCCCCCGTGGCAGTTGTCACACTTGTCCGGGGTCTGCAGATTCGCCACTTCCCCTGGTTGCGTCCCGGGCTGCTGAATGTCTGTTGGAACCACCTCCGCAGCGTGCAGAGACCAGACGCAGAGGACCGAAACGACTATCGCCGGTACAGCATGCCATCCGTTCATCACTACCCCCCTGATGCTGTAAGGTGCCGAACTTCAGTCCAGTGTATCTCTTGTATATCAGAACTTACGCGAGTTGTCAAGAGTTCCCGCCTTTCGGGGACGTTGGTAGGTTCTGAAGGTTACTGGCATCCTCCAGGGACATTGGTAGGCTTTCCTCCGGGGACGTTGGTAGGTTCTGAAGGTTATCGTATCAGTCTGTCCGTGGCATCCTCCAGGGAAGCTGGTAAGTTCTGAAGTTGTCACATGCCATCCTTCAGGGACATTGGTAGACTTTGAAGGTCGATGGTATCGTTCGGCCTTTGTAGGCGTCCTCATCGCGGGCGCGCCCGCCGAGACCGCCGCCTCATCGCACGCAGCAACACCTGAAGTATCAGGAGAGCCTGCTCAGAGCGGGTCTTCGGCCAAGCCGCACTCTCGTCCGCCACCGCTGTGGGAGCGGCTCATCGAGGAATGCCACGTCATCCACAGTGAAGGTGATCGCCCCGAAGTCCTCCTCCACCTTCCCCCACAATAGATACGGTCGTGTCCGTGAGAGCATGTGGCAAAACCGGCGATAGGCGCGGGGAAAGAAGGTCGTCTCGTAGATCGCAGTCGTATCCTCGAAGCTGACGAACTCCATCGGTTCGTCCGTCTTCGTCGTGACGAGTTTGCTCGTCACCCACCAGCCCACCGTACTCACGCGGCGCCCCGCATATCGCCCCAGATCCTTTCCCTCGACATACGAGATGTCCCGTAGCTCATCCTCGAAGAGGGTCAGCGGGTGGCGGCTGACCAAGAACCCGAGCACCTCTACTTCATGGCGAAGGAGCATCCCTTCGTCGTAATCGGGAACCTCGGGAAGAGGGTCGTCGAGATGTTTCCCCAGGCGCCGCTCGCCCATCACTGCGTACAGTTGCCACATG
>LJUI01000112.1 GCA_001303705.1 candidate division TA06 bacterium SM23_40 | reverse complement strand
CGTGTGGCGAGCATTCGATATGCGGGAGAAGGCGGCGGCTCGGTTGAATGGGATCCGGTGGCAGCCGATGTGGCAAGCGGCATCTATCTCTTTTCGGTTGAGGCCCCGGCTCAGACTGTCGTAGGCACGTTCGCCATCATTCGCTAGACACCTCTGCCCGGAAGCTGGTCAGCTCTGCCCGGAAGAGCTGATGCTCCTTCCGGGCTCCTGTTTCCGCTCGGACTCGTCTATATCTGCGCCGGAGCCAGCCCACGCGCCTGCCAGAGCTGGCTCATCGCCCTTCTGACTTAAGCCGGTATGCTGCCAGACTGTGGCGCCCCGCGACCTCTGTCAGTCTTCTCTCACGATACCAAGCGGCCCCGCCTTCTCGAACGCGAACCACGAATAGTCGCTCGCCGGAGAAGGGTGGGTCCCCAGATATCCGTTGAACCGATAGTGCCCTGCCGGAGCCATCCCCGGGACGTTCTGCTGGAGATGGACGCTCAGCGTCTCCTCGGGCGCGAGATTGAGGGTGATCGGGCCGAGGAGCGGCCCGTATCTCGTGCCGTTGGGGAGCCGGACGTCTATCCATCCGGCGAGCGTCTGCTGCTGAGAGGTGTGGTTGATGACGACGCCCGTGTACCCGAAGCCTCCGCCCTGCGGCGGGATGACGATGGGGATGGTATCAGGAGTGAGGGAGATCGTCACTGAGGGCAGGTACGGGCTGTCCCTCCACGGGTCGTAGTCTACCCAGGCGGTCACGCTGTCTCCCGTTCCCGGGCCTGCGCCCCCGGGGCCGCTCGGACTCCCCCACCAGTTATCCTCGGCATCGATAGTCACCAGTGGATCCAGGTTCTCCACACCGTACCGCGCGTTGCCGACGATATTGCTGTTGGTGATGGTGGGGGTTGATTCTCCCTCGGCGCGGACGCCGGAGCTCGCATTGGCGAGCAGGGATGATCCGAGCACCGAGGGTGATGCGTGATCGCGGCACTCGATCCCGTGGGCGAGATTGGCCCGGACCTCTGATCTGGCGACCGTTCCTCCGGCGGAGGACTCGAAGAAGAGCGCTCCCAGGCCGTCGCTGCCGGCGAACTCGACAATGCAGTAGTCGAGCAGATTCTGGCTCGAGGACGGACCGATGAATCCCAGATGTCCCCAGTGGCCGCTCTCGGATGCCCCGGGTTCAGCGGTGAAGATGATAGGATCGACGAGCTCTCCGTCGGCCTCGAGTTTCCCGTAGACATTGAGGTGCGCGTCGGGGACGAACTGGACATCGACCCCTGGATCGACCGTCAGCGTCGCTGTTGCCGCGATTTCCATTCCCGCGATTACGATGTGGGGGAGATTGCTCCACGTCACGTCGGAGGAGATGGTACCGCTCACAGCTACGCCATCATGGAGATTTCCATAGGCCGTGTTCCGCACGAGCGTAGGTGCCACATCGCCGTCTGCGAAGATGGCGAACTCATTCGTAAAGAAGCGGCAGTCCTTGATATCCGGTTCGGCGAACGACGAAATAAAGATGCCGTAGCGATCGTTGGCTTCGATGAGGCATCGGGAGATCGTGGGAGCAGCACGATTGACACACTGAACGCCGTCCACGGCACTCCTGGTGATACGGCAATTCGCGATCGTCGGGTCAGAGTAATCCGACACTCTGACCGTTCCCGTGCCATTCGCCCCTCCGTAGGCGAGGGTGCAGTACTGGAGGATGCTGCCGCTCGAGCTGCTGTCGATGAAATCGACGGCGTTCCAGTCGCCGCCACCGGGATAGAGTTGGGATGAGGTGAAGATGATTGAGTCCGACGGCGTGCCCACCGCAAGGAGAGTGCCCCGGATTGTCATTCCCCTGTACGGGAGGAACTGTACTTCTGTACCCGGCAGGAGGGTCACGGTGTCCCCGGCATCGACAGAGACGTACTCGGCGACGATGTACGGCAGGTCGGGATGCCATGTGGAGCCGTTCGCTGCGGTACCCTGGATCGATATCCCGTCGTGCACATTACCCTGGGCGGTGTTGCCTGCGACTGTCAGAAAGGCGGAGGCATCAGCCCGTATCGGCCACTCCGTACCGATGAAGGTTGTTCCCGTCACGCTCAGATCGGCATCCGCTGTCACCCGGATCCCGGCATTCGGGCTGTACCGGATGAGCGAGTTGCTGATCGCCGCCTCGGCGCCCTGGCACAGGATCAGTCCCTGATTGTCGGAGCCCCCGTATTCGAAGATGCAGGCATCGATGATATTCCCCGTCGATGATTCAAGGAGCCCGAGGTGGCCCCACCGGCCCCAGTCGGAAGAACCGAACTGACTCGTGAACGTGATCGGATCTGAGGGCGTGCCGTCAGCATGGATCGTGCCGTACACGGTGAGCGAGACCGCTGATGCAGAGACGATCTTCATTCCCGGGTCGATCGTCAGGGTGACCCCCTGCTCAACGTACAGGCCTCCGGAGAGGTAGTACGGCAGGTCGGACCAGTGTGCATCGACAATGAGGGAACCGTGCACTTCGACCCCATCGTGCGTGTTGCCGGACGCCGTGTTGCCGCTCAGTACCGGCTGGGAGGAGCCATCGACATAGGCTGCGTACGAGTTGCCGATGAACGTGTTATCCGAGATCGTGGGCGCTGCCATGTTCTCGCACGCGATGCCATGCTTCTCGTTATCGCGGATGATGCAGTCGGCGATGAGGGGAGTGGTCTGGTTGTGGCACCAGATCCCGTAGTTGGAGCTTTCACGGATGAGGCAGTGCGTGATCGTCGGGTTCGACAGGTACTCGATCCTGATGGTGCCCGGTCCCGGTGCGCCGCCGTACTCGACGATGCAGTAGTCGAGCACTGATCCCTCCGGCTCATTCGAATAGAAATAGATGGGACCCCAGTCCCCGGCCATGGGATACGGCTGGTGGGAGGTGAAGGTGATCAGGCTGTCCGCCGTACCCTGGGCGAGGAGCGTGCCATACACGGTGAACGTGAGGCCAGCATTGAATCGCACCTCGACGAGCGGCTCGATGACGAGTGTATCTCCCCCCCAGATCTGGATGTCGCCGACGGCGATGTACGGGCTTCCTTCTAGGTCCCACACTCCCTCGACAGGCCCCTGGACAGGGGTCCAGGCGGGGGAGCGCGGCGCAAGGAAGAAAGCAAGGACGATGACGGCGAGAACGCCGATCCGATTCTGGTTCATGGTCTCCTCCCTCTATCGCGGCCACCGGTGAGGCATGCTCAGGTGACATGGTTGTCGGATCATGTGGGAATGATGCTCATGATCTTCATGAGCGCTATTCCAGGGTCATTTCGTCGAGCGATTGTTTCAGAGGGGAGGTAAGACCTGTCCCAGGTGCGCTGCTCGGTATGAGAAGATAGTGGGAGTCACAGGTGGTCGGGGCTCGAAATCCGGGAACAGACCGGAGAGGTCGCAGAAACGGGGGCGTCCGCCGCCGCCCAACCCCACTCCTCCCCCTGAGGTCTCTATTGTACCTGAAGATATGGGCGTCTGTCAAGGCCGGAACGGCGGGCCCGTGCGATGCCGGGGGCAGGCGACGGCCGGACGACTACCGCTGGTACATCCCCATGAGTTGTCCTTGCGCCAGGATGTGTCCCTCCATGGCATCGAGCAGATCGCTCTTGGAGGCGCCGGCTTCGAGTCCGATTTCGGCATCGAGCGCGTACAGCTTGAAGAAGTAGCGATGGGCAGGCCCCTTGGGAGGGCACGGTCCTCCGTACCCGATGCGGCGGAAGTCGTTGGTGCCTTGGCTCCCCCCTTCGGAGAGTGCCTTCTCAGCGGGGATCCCCTCGGCGAGTTCGCGCATATCGGGGGCCAGCCCGTAGATGACCCAGTGGACCCACGTACCCCTGGGAGCATCCGGGTCGTCGCAGATCAGGGCGATGCTCTTCGTCCCCTCGGGAACGTCACCCCAGGACAGGGGAGGGGAGACGTCATCGCCTTCGCACGTATGCCTGGCAGGAATCGTTCCTCCTTCCTCGAACGCTGAGCTTTGGAGTGTGATGGCCATGGCGATCTCTCCTTTCTCTTCCTCTTGGGTCTGGTTCTCCGTCTGACAGGCCATCAATAGGGTCATGGCGAGGAGCAGAACGGATACTCTCTTGATCATGATCGTTTCCTCCCGTTGGTGGCTTGAAGGTCTTCCAGATGTTCCGGATGTGTTTCGGATGTGTTCTGGATCTTCTGAATGTGTCTCTGATGATTCGGATGGCTCTGAGGTTCTCTGTCAGCTCAGATGGTCAGCTCAGATGCCGAGACCGGGCGAGGTGCCGGTCTCCTTCTCCCATTGCTCATCGATCCATCTCTCGATGCCGCGTTCCCCTATCTGCCTCAGGTTCTCGAGGCAGCCGAACCTGATTACTCCCGGGTTCGTGGCCAGCATCTCGCACGGGAAATCGGGGCACTCGCTGCAGAGGAGGAGACCTTTCGCCGCACAGCACTGCCGGATGGCGCACCGGTCGGTCTCGGGGTCCTTTTCCAGCTCCGCCTTGCATCCTGAACAGATGCCCGACTCCGACAGGACCTCCAGCCCACGGGTAATCTCCTCGGGATCGGCCTTCCCTTCGAGCTGCTTCCGAAAGCCGCCGTACAGCTTCATCATGTCGAGCGCGGCACGGGAGATCTTGCGGATTCTTCCCGTGTGCCAGTCGCACGTGTGGCAGTACGAGCCGCAATAGGAGACGAGGTATTCCTTCTCTTTCTCATATCTCACTCCCAATCCCCCCTTTCGTCGGCAGGGGCCGATCGAGTGGTGGTGTAACTCTCCAGATGATCCCGTATGTCGAATTGATCCGATACGTCAGATGATTCGGCATGTCGAGTTGTTCCGACGCGTCGGATGATTCGCCACGTCAGTCGATCCGGCGCGTCAGTTGATCCGGCCTGTCGAGTTGATCCGATGCGTCAGATGATCGGCCACGTCAGTTGATCCGGCGCGTCAGTTGATCCGGCGCGTCGCGGTGATCCGGCGTGTCAGATGATCGGCTATGTCAAGTTGATCCGGCAGGTCAGATGATCTGGCATGTCGAGTTGATCCGGCGTGTCAGATGATCGGTTATGTCGAGTTGATCCGGCGCGTCAGATGATCGGCCACGTCAAGTTGATCTGGCATGTCGAGTCGATCCGGCATGTCAGATGATCGGCCACGTCAAGTTGATCGTGGGTGTCGAGTTGATCCGCTGCATTAGATGATCGGGCGCGTCAAGTTGATCGGGTATGTCGAGGTGATCCGGCGCGTCAGGACGTGGTCGTCGAACTATCGCACGTTTGCGAATCGCCTCGGTATGTCGGCATCGGCGGCGATCGCGTTATTGAACTGCTCGATAGAGGCGTGCCTATATGCCGGATTCGGCATCTGGAGTCTCGCATATTCGATGTTGTCCTCATTGATGAATCCCTCGATCGGAGTGACTCCTCTGAACTCCGAGATGGGCATCTGGTAGATATAGCCGTCGCAGAATGTCTCGAGCGTGAAATCCTCATACCCATACATGTACATGCTCGTCTCGCCGGGCAATCTGCCGAACGGTGTCCCCTTCGTGTCGAAGCCGACCGGGATGTACTCCGGTTCGAGCTCGGCCATGACCGATTCGATGATACCATCGGCCGGCTGGACCATCGGTGCCTCCCATCCTTCGGCCGAGTTCCAGGGAGCGTGAAGGTAGATGGTGATGGCGCGTTTCCCGATCTCTCTGTACAGGAAGTTGCCCATCCGCCTGTCTTCGAATCGTATCAGTCTCTGCTTCTCAATGCTCCAGTTGGGCTGTCTGTATTGCGTGAAGGCGTGGTGAATGCCGCTGTACGTGAGGGCTTTCTCTCCCTTGGTAATCACCTCGTCGAGGACGACCTTCGCCCAGAGGTGCTCGCCCTCCCCGTGCCACACCTTCTTCATGATCGCCGGATCGTTCCGGTCCTCGGGCTTCTGAATGACACTCCAGTCGAGCGAGTCGCCCAGGCCCAGGATGCGGAATCTCCGTGCGCCTTCGGGCAGCCCGTGGTTGAGCTGCCAGGCGGCCCTGTACACATCGACGTATTCCCGAAATCCCCAGGTGACGGACTGATTGAACGTGACCTGGCGGGCGAGCGCCTCATCCCAGGCGGGAGCATTGAGGAGGCTGTCGATGCGAGGCTGATCCTCTCGCCGGCCAAACTCGGTCCCGAGCGTGTAGATGCCGTTCTCATATAGCTCCGGGATGATCCGCTGTATCAGTTCGACATCGTGCTTGATGCGATGTTGTTCCCCGATACAGACGACGTCGTGTTCCTCGAACTTGCTTATCACATATTCCTCGGGCGACATATGGTGGGTCCTGACGTAGTCTGCCAGCACGGCCTTCTGGGCGAGTGCGGAGTGAGCCGCTTCGGCCCCCAGGTCGGGTTCCGTCCGGGGCAGCTCGCCCTTCATGGCACAGCCGAAGACCAGGACCAGGAGAACGGTCAGAGTGGTCTGCCTCAGCATCGTTTTCCCTCCCCGTGTGACTGTGATGAGGCTTCGAGGTTATCGTGATCACGGTATTGTCTGATCGCGGCCTTGTCATGATCGCGGTGTTGTTATGATCCCGGTGTTGTCGTGGTCCCAGTGTTGCCGAGATTGCGGTGTTGCTGAGATTGCGGTGTTGCCGTGACCGCGGTGTTGCCGTGACCGCGGTGTTGTTGTGATCCCGGCCTTGTTATCGTCGCCGGCCTCTCCGGTTGCAGGGTTCTCGCGATGCCGGCGCGGAAGAGGTGTCTATGGACGTCGCCGCGGACGGGATGAGGCTGCGCCCGGACAACGCTTCGCCATGCGGCCGCAGTTGCTCGGCCCCTCCAATCGTCGTCAGACGATCTTCCTCGCGAGTTGTGCGTACGAAACGGCCATGAGATGCCGCCCCGTCCCCGGAGTTTACTCCTCAGATCGGGAGGGGTCAAGGGGATCCGGCAACGTCTGTCAAAGCCAAACAGAAATGTCCGGTTTTTAGCAAAATAGAAATGTCCGGTTCTTAGCAAAACAGAAATGTCCTATTTTGCCCGAATAGGACATTGTCACGCTCCTGTTACACCGGGTCTGGCAGCGTCATCGGGCGATTTTCCTTGACAGTGTGTGGGAATTCTGCTAACGCTGTTAAATACTCGATGGTTGCAGACGAACCGTCCCACCCCGCGATCGCTCCTCTGAGGCGGCATGCTGCTCTGCAGGCGATCCGGTTTTGCGTGAGGCGGAATGGCCTGGCGATAGCGGGCGGCCGGAGCACCGAGTACATGCGAAGAAAGCACAGAAGCGCGGTCAGGGTGGAATGTGCACGGCCGGATCGGCGTGATCGCAGCCGCTTGACCGCGATCGCAGCGAATGACGCAGCTCAGCAAGGAGGACGTCCGAGTGCCAGAAGCGTACAAGAACTTTGTGGCCGGATCCTGGGTCGATGCGAAGTCAGGAAAGACATTCGAAAATCGGAATCCCGCCAACTGGGACGAGGTAGTGGGGATCTTCCCGCGGTCAGGGGCTCCGGATGTGGCGAAGGCAGTAGATGCTGCGAAGGCGGCGTTCCCCGCCTGGCGGGACACGCCGGCGCCCAAGCGGGGGGAGATATTCCGGCGCGTGGGCGAGCTGATGGTCGAGCGGAAGGAAGAGCTGGCGAGTCTCATGACGCGCGAGATGGGGAAGGTGCTCAAGGAGACGCGGGGAGATGTCCAGGAGGGGATCGATACTGCCTTCTACGCCTTTGGCGAGGGGCGGAGGCTGTTTGGGGAGACCTCCCCCTCTGAGCTGCCGAACAAGGTCTGCATCACCTTCCGCCGTCCGATTGGCGTTGCCGGGCTCATTACGCCCTGGAACTTTCCTATCGCCATACCCACGTGGAAGGCATTTCCTGCACTTCTCTGCGGGAACACTGTCGTATTGAAGCCGGCCTCTGATACCCCCGCATCGGCGGCGAAGCTCGTCGAGATCCTCGATGAGGCGGGCATTCCCAAAGGCGCCGTCAACCTGGTCCACGGGACCGGACGGGAGGTGGGAGAGGCGATCCTCGCGCATCCCGGGATCGGCGTCGTCTCGTTCACCGGATCGAGCGTGGTGGGGCGCCGGATCGCCGAAGTGACGGGGAAGACGCTGAAGCGGTGCTCCCTCGAACTGGGAGGGAAAAACGCCCAGATCGTCATGGACGATGCCAGTATCGATCTGGCGATCGAAGGGGCTCTCTGGGGGGCATTCGGCACGACCGGCCAGCGCTGCACCGCCACCAGCCGCCTCATCGTCCAGGCGGGTATCCACGACGAGCTCCTTGCCGAGCTGGTGAGGCGGGCCGAGGGATTGCGCATCG
>LJUI01000111.1 GCA_001303705.1 candidate division TA06 bacterium SM23_40 | reverse complement strand
TGCGCATTCACGTGCAGGGGACAGGCGGCCTGACAGGGCGGGGTGCCCTGACGGTCGATGACGAATTTGTTGGGAACGGCCTGAGGAAACGGCCGGTAGATGGCTGCGCGCCGGGACAGGCCGCTCTCGAACTCATTCCACATCTTCACCGGGCAAACGTCGCCGCATGCTGCACAGCCTGTGCACTTATCCCAATCGACAAAGGTGGCACGCCGCCGTACTCCGGCGGTGAAGTCTCCCGCCTCACCCCCGAGCCCAACTACTTCACTATACATCCAGAGTGTGATGTTCGGATGTCGACCGACATCCATCATCTTCGGGCCGAGCATTCATATCGCGCAGTCCATGCTGGGGAAGGTCTTGTCGAGTCGCGCCATCATCCCGCCGATCGACGGCGACCTCTCCACCAGATGGACTTTGATATCTGAATTGGCCAGGTCAAGGGCTGCCTGCATCCCGCTGATGCCACCACCGATGACCAGAACTCCCTTCTCCATCAGGCCCTCCCAAAAGCTGACATGCCTGCTCTACAGAGAATCGAATCCGATACTGTACCCGGGGCCGACACAGAGCGGTCTACGACCTGTCCTCTGGCGGGGCGACCACCGCGCCCTCCTTGACATAATTGTATCCAACATCGAACGCCTTCTGGTTCAGCTCAACGAATCGATCCGGAACTGATCCCGGAATCGCCTTCCGCACCGCCTCAGGTTCGATCAGGCCCGTCACGGCGGTGAAGAATCCGAGCATGACGATGTTGGCGATGATCCTGTTGCCCATCTCTTCGGCCAGGCGCGTGGCGGGAATGGAGAACGCCTTCACCGACTTCGGAAGCTCCCCGGTGCTCACCAGGTCTTGATCGAACAGCAACTGCCCGCCTTCCTTCAGGTTGTCGATATACTTCCCGTACGCCTCCTGGGACATCGCGACCAGGATGTCGGGCCGCGTTATGTACGGATAGAGTACCGGCATGTCTGAGACGACGACCTGAGCGCTGCAGGCGCTCCCCCTCGCCTCGGGCCCGAAGCTCTGGGTGAGCGTGGCATGTTGTTGCCCATAGAGCGAGGCCGCCTTGCCGATGATATATCCGAGACGGATGATCCCCTGACCGCCGAAACCTGTCACACGGATCTCAGCCATCGTGCACCTCCGCAGGAGCAACGCCGTATGGCTCGAACTTCTCGCCCAGCTTTGCCGTCATCGCCCTGTTGTATCCGTCTATGAATGTGGGACGGTCTCTGTCGACGAACTTCCCGACGACGATCGGACTCTGAAAGTCGATGTCGACATCCCGTGGGTCAGCGCCGTGCTTGATGATGCTGTTCTCGTGGTAAAACTTCATCAACTCGAGGCCATCTCCCAGCCGGTTCCGCCTGGCGTAGAGCGTCGAGCAGGGACAGATGATCTCGACGACAGAGAACCCCGGCTTCCGCATCGCCTCGGCTATCGACTTCGCAGTCCGCCGCAGATGGAGAGCAGTCCACCGGGCCACATATACCGCGCCGCACGACTCCGCGAGATGCGGGATATTGAACGGACGCTCGTAGTTTCCGTATGGCGTCGTCGAGCAGCTCGCACCCAGCGGACTCGTAGGAGCGACCTGGCCGCCGGTCATGGCGTAGATGAAATTGTTGACGCAGATGACCGTGAGGTCCATGTTCCGCCGCGCGGCGTGGATGAAGTGATTCCCGCCGATAGCGATCAGATCGCCATCGCCGCTAAAGACCACCACCTTGAGTTGGGGGTTGGCGAGCTTGAGTCCGGTCGCGAAGGGAATAGCCCTCCCATGTGTCGCGTGGAAGCTATCGAGCTTCACGTATCCGGCCACTCTTCCCGTACATCCGATGCCGGAGACGATGCAGATCTTGTCCAGGTCGTACTGGAGGTCCTCCAGAGCAAGGGCGAATGCACTCACTGAGGTGCCCAAGCCGCACGTAGAGCACCATATGTGAGGGATTCGATCCATGCGCAGCAGCGCTTCCATAGGGTGGTGTTCTTCTGAGGGCTTCCCGTTACTCATCGCGCTGCCTCCTTGATCTTTTCGAGAATATCGGCCGGATCGTGCACCCATCCTCCGCCGTGCGGCACCAGGATCGCCTCAGCCTGACCGTGCGCACACCGCTCAACCTCGTACACCATCTGGCCGTAGTTGATTTCGACTACCACGAATGCTTTGATCTTCTTCGCGAGTTCATGAATCCGCTTCTCAGGAAATGGCCAAACGACAATGAGCCTCAGGTGTCCTACCTTGATCCCTTCCTTCCTCGCGAGCGCGATCGCACGCACTGCCACGCGCGAGCTGATGCCGTAGGAGACAACTACTACATCAGCATCTTCTATCTCATCCTCTTCAAACCGAATGATCTGGTCGGCGTGGAGGCGTATCTTCTCTACAAGCCGCCTGACGAGCTGCTCCTGACACTCGGCGCTCATCACCGGGTACCCGCGCTCATCATGAGTGAGACCAGTGGTATGAATCCTGTATCCGTCGCCCGCCTTGATCATCTGCGGCACCATATCGGGGTCCGGCCTGTACGGAAGGTATTCGCTCGGAGGGAGCGTGGTGTACCTCCGGGGAACGACCTCTATCTCGTATGCAGGCGGAATCACGACTTTCTCGGTCATGTGCCCCACGCATTCGTCGGTCATGACGAGAACCGGAACCCTCCACTGCTCCGACAGATTGAATGCGTCGATCACGAAATCGAAGCACTCCTGGGGAGAACTGGGCGAAATGGCGATGATCTCATAGTCGCCATGGGAGCCCCACCTCGCCTGCATCATGTCCGCCTGCCCGGGAAGCGTGGGCAATCCTGTCGACGGCCCGCCCCGCTGCACATTGACCAGCACACACGGAGTCTCCATCATCGCCGCCAGCCCCAGATTCTCCATCATCAGAGAGAACCCGGGTCCCGATGTGACGCTCATCGACTTCGCCCCTGCCCACGAAGCACCGATGAGTGCGCACATCGAGGCAAGCTCGTCCTCCATCTGGATGAATATGCCTCCGACCATCGGGAAGCGTTCCGCGATCCGCTCTGCGACCTCGGTGGAAGGTGTAATGGGATATCCTGCGAAGAACCGGCAGCCGGCAGCGAGGCCTCCCTCGGCGCAGGCATGGTCGCCATCGAGATAGTGCTCTCCTGTGAGCACCCCTTTAGGATCGGCTTTCAACGTGTCCGACCTCCTCCTTGTTTCCAACCTCTTCCTCTTCCTTCAACGTACAGAAGATCGCAAACTCGGGACAGAGTAGTTCGCACAATCGACAGTTGACGCAGTCATCCTCGACCTTGACATACGGTGGATGGTAACCCTTCTGGTTGTATTCCGTCGACATCTCCAGCACGTCTCTGGGGCAGAACTCAACACAGTAGGCGCAACCTTTACACCGTTCTACGATGATGTGGATCCTCCCATGAGGAACCTTCACCCGGTCACTATCGAGCGGCGTACGCCAGAACTTCACGGTCTGAACCTCCTCGCTGGTTGCCGCCTAGACGAGATCCTTCGCCAGCAGAGCTACCTCGCTCGGCGTCTCGGCCACCGCCACCTTGGCGGCGTTCATCGCCTCGATCTTCTCCTTCGCCGTCCCCGTTCCACCGGAGATGATCGCACCAGCGTGGCCCATCCTCTTCCCCGGGGGCGCCGTCCTGCCGGCGATGAAACCGATGACCGGCTTGGTCATCTTTTCGACAATGAATTGACAGGCCTCCTCCTCAGCTGTCCCACCGATCTCCCCGATGAGCACCACCGCTTTCGTCTCCGGATCCGCCTGGAACAACTCGAGGCAATCGATAAAGTCGGTGCCGATGATCGGATCGCCGCCGATTCCAATGCACGTCGACTCGCCGATCTCGGCCTTCGTGAGTTGGTGGACGATCTCATATGTCAACGTACCACTACGAGAAACGACTCCGACAGGCCCCGGCGCATGGATGTGGCCGGGCATGATGCCGACCTTCGTCTTTCCGGGACTGATCAGTCCCGGCGAATTCGGGCCGACAAGCCGAGTCGATGTCCCCTCCAGATAGCGGCACACCCGCACCATATCGATGGTGGGGATCCCCTCGCTGATGCAGACTACCACAGTGATGCCTGCATCGGCTGCCTCGAGAATCGCGTCCGGACTGAACGCGGCAGGCACGTAGACGACAGAGGTATTGGCGCCCTCTTTCTCAACAGCCTCTCGGACCGTATTGAAGACTGGCACGCCATCGACCCGCTGTCCTCCCTTTCCCGGGGTAACGCCGGCAACGACGTTTGTCCCGTACGCGACCATTTGAGCCGTGTGGAATGAACCATCCCGGCCCGTGATTCCCTGAACCACAACGCGCGTTGCTTCGTCGACTAGTATGCTCACCGTTTCACCTCGAATGCATCGGCAGGTCTGCCAGGCTTCTTCTCTGAGCTAGTGGGGCTCTGACGCAAGCTCGATCGCCTTCGCCGCACCATCCTCCATCGAACCCACGGAGATGAGATCTGTCTCGCTCAGGATCTCCCGGGCTATCTCTTCATTCGTGCCCGTCAATCTGATGACGATGGGAAGATCGATCTTCATCTGTTCAAGGGCGAGGATGATGCCCTTGGCGACGTCGTCGCAACGGGTGATGCCCCCGAAGATGTTGAAGAAGACCGACCGGACGTTCTTGTCTGAGAGGAGTATCTCCATTGCCGCGGTCACCTTCTCGGGGCTCGAGCTCCCGCCGATATCGAGGAAGTTGGCGGGCTCGCCACCTGCGCGCTTGATCAGGTCCATCGTCGCCATGGCCAATCCAGCTCCGTTGACCACGCAGCCGACGTTCCCCTCGAGCTTGATGTAGCTCAGCCCGTTCTCCCTCGCCTTCACCTCCCCCGGCGCCTCGGCATCGAGATCGCGCATCGCCTCAATCTCTTTCCTCCTGAATAGCCCATTGTCATCTATGTTAATCTTTGCGTCAAGTGCAATCACCTCACCCTTGCCTGTCACGACTAGCGGGTTGATCTCCGCGAGGGACGCGTCGACTTCGATGAAGGCGGCATACAGCTTGCTGATGATACTCGCCGCACTTTTTGACGTCGCTGCGTCGTCATACAGCCGAAACGCCAACTGACGAGCCTGGAACGGAGCGAGACCCAGCAGCGGATCGATCACGAGCTTGTAGATCTTCTCGGGAGATTTCTTCGCAACCTCCTCGATGTCAATGCCCCCTTCCCTGGAGACCATTATCACCGGCCGTTCTGTCTTTCTGTCGATGATGATCCCCACATACGCCTCACTCGCGATATCGATAGCCTCGGCCACAAGCACCTTCCGCACCACAAGCCCCTTGATCTCCATCCCCAGGATCCGACTCGCAACCTGCCTCGCCTCCTTGGGATCCCTGGCGATCTTGATCCCGCCGGCCTTTCCCCGTCCCCCGACGTGGACCTGAGCCTTCACGACTACCGGCCTTCCCAGGTCGCGGGCGATCGCCTCCGCCTCATCGGGCGTCGACGCAATTCGGCCCTCGGGGATGGGAATCCCCTGTCGTGCAAAGAGTTCCTTGGCCTGATATTCATGGATCTTCACCGCTTTTCCTCCCTTGGAAAAACACGGCCTCACTCGGTTCAAGTTCCCGCGCGGATCTGCCCCACTCCGCACCCCGGCCCCTCGCTACCCCCTGCCGCGCGGACTCCCCACGATCCGCGTTCCTGCCGAACCATCCACTGCCTGCGAGGCCTGATCAATGGAAGTGACGATAGCCACTTCCCCGCCCGACTCCAGAAACTCGATCGCCGCCTCGATCTTCGGCCCCATGCTCCCGGGCGGGAAATGGCCCTCGGACAGGTACCGGCGGGCATCATCTGAGGTAAGGGTTTCCAGATCCTGCTGCTGCGGAGTTCCGTAATTGAGTGCTACTTGATCGACGTCCGTGAGAAAGAGGAGCAAATCGGCATCGACGTCACGGGCGAGGATAACGGACGCTCGATCCTTATCGATGACTCCCTCAACCCCCGTCAGACTCCCATCATCCTCCTCTATGACCGGCACCCCACCTCCTCCTGCGGCAATCACAATGACGCCGTTCTCCACGAGGAGCCGGATCGTCTCCCGCTCCACGATCCTGAGAGGGACGGGAGAGGGAACGAATCGTCGATACCCCCGACCGGCATCCTCACGGACCACCCACCCGAGATCGCGGAGCTCCGGCACGTCAGCATCGTCGTAGAACGGGCCAATCGGCTTTGTCGGATTGCTCAGGGAAGGATCGTTACGATCGACTACAACCTGAGTCACCACAGTCACCACACGGCGGTCGATCCCCTCCTGCGCCAGGCGTCGGCCAAGACACTGCTGAATCATATAGCCCATCCCGCCCTGTATGTCCGCGTCGATAATGGACAACGGCAACGGGTAGACACGGTTCCGCGTCATTTCCACGCGAAGCAGCGCATTGCCCACCTGGGGGCCATTCCCGTGAGTGATCACCAGATTGCAGCCCTCCCGGGCCAGTCGGGCGACGCTGGCAAGACTCTCCATCGTTCGAGCGAACTGCTCCGGAATCGTCCCCGTATCGCTCTGCCCGGTAATGGCATTGCCCCCCAGCGCGACGACAGCTGTCTGCATCACAGGCGCTCCAGAAATTCGTCGATGACCATCTCCAGATTCGGGCTCCCGATCTCCCTGAGCTCGTAGGTGACCCTGGCAGCCGGCCTATCGAGAGAAATGATCTTCCTGAGATCGACAGGCGTGGCGATGATTACGGTATCGCTCGGCACTTTGGCAATCGTCTCCTCGAGCTCGCGGACCTGATCGGCGCCGTACCCCATCGCAGGCAGAAGGCAGGCGAGGTCGGGGTACTGTTCGAATATCTCTTTTATGCTCCCAACCGCATACGGCCGCGGATCGACTATCTCTGCCGCCCCTGCCGCACGGGCGGCCAGGGTCCCTGCACCGAAGGTCATCTCCCCATGGGTCAGGGTCGGACCATCTTCAATGACGAGCACGCGCTTTCCTCGGATGATCGACTCGTCGTCAATAGAGATGGGAGAAGCCGCGTCGATCACTGTTGCATGCGGGGCCAGACGCGCAATCGTCTCGCGGACTCTGTCGATCTGTTCCCGGGAGGCGGAATCTTCCTTGTTGATCACCACGACATCCGCGCTTCTCAGGTTGGCCTCGCCAGGATGGTAGCGCATCCCATGGCCTGCACGGTGCGGGTCTGTCACCACCACGTAGAGATCAGGGCGGTAGAAGGGCATATCGTTGTTGCCCCCATCCCAGAGAATGATCTCTGCCTCGGCTTCGGCGCGAGCGAGTATCTTCCCGTAGTCGACGCCAGCGTACACGACGGTCCCGCGCTCGAGATGGGGCTCGTACTCCTCGCGCTCCTCGATCGTGCACCGGTAGGCATCGAGATCTTCCCTCGTCTCGAACCGCTGGACAGCCTGTTCGCCAAGATCACCATACGGCATAGGGTGGCGCACGACTACGACGCGCTTCCCTCTGGACTTTAGCAGATCGCTGATGCGCCGCGTCGTCTGACTCTTCCCGCTCCCTGTACGGACGGCACACACTGATACGACGGGGACTCGACTGGCCAGCATCGTTCGCCGGGGGCCGAGAATCTCGAAGTCAGCGCCCGCCGCCAGCGCGATCGACGCCTGATGCATGACATGTTCGTGTGTGACGTCGCTGTACGCGAAGATGACAAGATCGACGTCACGGGATGCGATCAACAGAGGGAGCTCCTCCTCATCATAGATCGGAATGCCCTGAGGATAGCGCGGCCCGGCCAGCGCGGGTGGATATGAACGGTCGACGATGTTCGGGATCTGCGTAGCGGTGAAGCCGACTACTTCGTACCGTTCATCGTCTCGAAAACAGACGTTGAAGTTGTGGAAATCGCGCCCTGCCGCCCCCATGATGAGGACTCGTCTCGCCCGCATATAGGCACTCCTGCCGCCTTGTTGTCTTCCCGGCGCCTCTTCTCACCTCAGCACGGTCCCGCCCGAGACCGCCACTGCTGTAGCGCGGCACCTCGCACCTTCACAATTCTACGACTTGCCGACGAACGCGGAGACGACCTTTGCCTGGGTGAAGAGCAGAAGGTAATCCCGCCCGCCGGCCTTGGAGTCCGTCCCCGACATGTTGAACCCGCCGAAGGGATGCACTCCCACCAGCGCCCCAGTGCACTTGCGGTTTATGTACAGATTGCCGCAGTGAAAGACTTCTCTCGCCTTCTCGATCTTTTCCTCGTTCGTGGTGTAGACGGCGCCAGTCAGGCCGTAGTCAGTGTCATTCGCGACCGCCAGGGCATCGTCGAAGTCGCGCGCCTTGATCACTGCAAGAACAGGCCCGAATATCTCTTCCTGTGCTATCCGCGCCTCTCGGGGCACATCAACTATGATCGTAGGTTGAATGAAGTACCCATCGCCAGACGCACGCTCCCCGCACAACACCAGCCGACCCTCCTTGCTCCCGATCTCGATA
>LJUI01000110.1 GCA_001303705.1 candidate division TA06 bacterium SM23_40 | reverse complement strand
AGGTTCACCTTCTGGAACAGCCAATCCTCGGGGTCAGCGACCGCTTGGACACTCATTACATGGAGCTGGAGATCGGCAGACGGCGAATGTGGGCAGCAGTCGGTTGTTTCCTTGTGTCCCTTCTGGCGTGGGGTTGTGTGACGACGGGTGACGTAGAAGAGGTGAGAACATGTGAGGTCCGGCTCCTTGTCGCCGTACTGACCGATATGCCTGGCGATTCGGTGAGTATCAGAATAGGAGTCGAAGTCCGCAATCCGAACATGGTGCCGGTACAGGTCGCCAGGTTGGATGCGGATCTTTTTGCTCTCGGCGAGCGGCTCGTCTCGATGACCATTCCCGGGCCCCTTCAGATCTCCCCGGCCGGGCGGGAGATACTCGAGACAAGCATCGAACTCCCCGTGACTGAGGTGAATGAGAGCGCTCTCGCCAACGCGCGCTCGTCCGGTGCTCGTTTTGGCGTCGAGGGAAGGCTGTACATCGTGGCCGATGGCCGCGATTACTCGTTTCGTGTCTCCTCATATATGTAGGTGAACGGAAGCTACGTTCCGACTCGGACCGTAGTCCACCACGCAGATACCAGGCAGGGAGACCGTTCCATGAGAGAGTTCTCGATCATCGTCCTGATCAGCAGTATCATCGCGGGGGGAGCGGGTCTCGGCACGGGCCGCGCGCAGCACTTGACGGTGGGCGTCTCCGGAGGATACGGCAGCTTTGACGTTGCCGGGGACTCCGACAGCGAGGGAATGCCTCTCGTTGGCGGCTATGTCGATATCGGCTTCATCCCATTCCTTGGGCTTGAGGGCTCTGTCGAGTATGGCTGGAAATCCCAGGTGGGCGATACAGTCCAGCATTCGTTCTCCCATCTTGCGGTGTACACCACGGCCAAGTACCGCATGGCGCTCCCCGTGATCCCCCTCACACCGTACCTGGGAGCCGGCGGTGGATGGCATCGCCAGGACTGGGGGGAGCAACAGGACGATTTCGGAATCCATTTCCTGGGCGGCGTCGATTATGACCTTCCTGGCGCAGTGGTCGGCATTATGGGGCGATATGCCGCCGTCTTCGGTGAGACTGAGACGCAGCAGATCTTCGTGGTGGCGGGGCGGGTCGGCTATCCTGTCTCCCTCCTGTAGCGGCCCCCAGAATACGATATCGGCGCGATTTCGGACGGCCGCGCGCCGCGTGCGAGGTGCGGGCGGTCGGGCCTGATGATGACGCAGGCCGGCCTGTTCGCCCGATCGCGGAGAAACACTCTGCTCGATCCAGTATCTCACCTGCCCCTTGTGGCCTCTGTCGCAGGTTCAAGAGATCCCGGCGATGCAGGAGCATGGACATGGGAAGCGTTTCACTCAGTCTTCGGTGGTTGCGTTCAAGATGTACCGACGTGCGGTCGGTCGCGGTCGGAGCGGTCCCCTCGGGCCTTGCTGACCGGCTGACCCTGAATCCGGCATTTATTCTCCTCATTCTCGCCTCTATCGCATCGAGTGCTTTCTCCGGCTCCGCCTTCACGCTGGATGAGGCCATCGAATATGCACTCGAACACAATCCCGATCTGCTCCGTACTCGAGAGCAGGTGAACGGCGCCAAGGGCATGGTCATGGAGGCGAGGAGCGGGTTCCTGCCTCATTTCGAGCTCGGGGCGAGCTATACGCGCCAGTTCGAGCTCCCCACGCTGACGATCGCAGGGGCTGATGGGCCTGCGGTGGAGGTGCCCCTGGGGTACGAGAATAACTACTCTGCCGGTATCTCGGTCACGCAGTCCCTCTGGTCATGGGGCAGAGTCCTCAACGCGTACCGGATTGCGGACCTGGGTCTGGACGCGGTCCGCTACGACGTCGAAGAGATGGAATCGGCCGTTCGGTACGAAGTAGCGCGCGCTTTCTATGGTCTTATCGTGGCACACGAATTCGAGAAGGTTGCCAGGGATGCCCTGGGCCAGGCGGAGCGACACTTCGGGGTTGTCGAGACACGGGAGAGGGAGGGACTGGCCTCAAGGTTCGACCTTCTGCGGGCGCAGGTGCAGGTGGCGAATGCCAAGCCTCCTGTGATCCGCGCCGCCAATGCCGTGGATCTTGCAGAGCAACAACTCAAGCTGGTGCTGGGCATCGACCTGGCGACGCAGATCGAGGTACAAGGTGAGCTCGTCGTAGGTCCGGCCGAGGTCGATCTCGTCGAGGCGATCGAACAGGCATTGGCGATGCGTCCCGCCCTCGAGTCGTTGCGCCGCCGTCGCTCTATCGCGGCGCGTGCTCTCTCGATCGCTCAGGCACAGAACAAACCGACGTTCTTCGCGAGTGCTGCATACGTCTATCAGCGGCCGTTCTACTTCAGCGAGGACTGGGGGAGAGATATCCGGGCGACCGTTGGTGTGACGATACCGATCTTCGACGGGTTCAGGACCAGGGGTGCTGTAGCGCGGGCGAAATCATCATTGAGAGATCTCGAGCTCTCACTCACTGTCCTCGAGGACGGCGTCGAGCTTGAGGTGCGTACCGCGTACCTCCGACTCATGGAAGCGCAGGAGACACTTGCCTCGCAGCAGGAGACTGTGGGACAGGCTGAGGAGAGCCTGCGCATCGCGGAGGTGAGGTTCCGGAACGGGATGGCGACGAGCCTCGAGGTGATGGATACCCAGCTGGCCCTCACGCAGGCGAGGACGAACTATCTGGGCGCGGTCTCGGACTTCCTCATCGCGAGGGCGAGTCTTGTGCGTGCTGTGGGCCGCGACATGTGGGGTTCGGAGGGGATCGGCGAAGGCGCTGTGGGGGAGGACTCCTGACGGCTGTGAATGGAGGCAGATATGGGTCGCATCGTCTTGGTTGTGATACTTGTGCTTCTCGCTCTCCTCATTGTTGCGAGAGTTGTGACGAGATCGAGAATGAACTCTCTCGAAGAGGCAGCGGGGGAAGTGATCCCGATGGTCGAGGCAGCTACTGTCGTTCGGGGTGATGTCGAGCGGACTCTCACGCTCCTGGGAAAGGTTCACGCCGGCCAGGAGGTGGATGTCTTCCCGAAAGTGACTGGCAAGATCGCTCGGCGCCTCGTGAAGGAAGGTCAATCTGTGGCAGGTGGCGCCGTCCTATTCGAGGTCGATAGAGATGAGGTCGGATTTGACTTCGCATTGGCGCCGGTGGAGGCACCGATCAGGGGCGTCGTGGGTCGACTGTGGGTCGACCCTGGTGAGAGCGTCTCTCCCGCCACGCGCGTCGCCACGATTGTCAATCTCAATGCGACCAAGGTGATCGCTCAGTCCATTGAACAAGATTTGCCGTTCATCGCACCAGGGCAGGATGCCCGGGTGGTAGTCGGTGCTGTCTCCCGACGGCCCATCCCCGGACGCGTGACACAGGTGAGTCCGATGGTCGATGAGGAATCGCAAACCGCACCGGTGGAGATCGCTCTTTCCGAACGCGTAGTGGAGCTTCGCCCCGGCATGCTCGCTCGAGTGACGCTGACTGCCGAGCGGCGTGATGATGTGCTGACGATGCCGTACCGTGCACTCATTCGTGAGGATGGTCGATACCATGTGTTCGTGGTCGTGGGGGACACGGTCTCCGTCCGCCAGATCGTCACGGGCCTCGAGGGGATGGAGGCTGTTGAGGTCACCTCAGGAGTGGCAGAGGGTGAGCAGGTGATCACCGTGGGCCAGGCAAGGCTTGAGCAGGGATCGAGAGTGCGCATATATCGAGAGGAGATGAACCGGTGAAGATCGCCGAGATAGCGGTTCGAAGGCCGGTCACCACCGTGATGTTTTTCATTGGCCTCTCTGTCATCGGGTTGGTGTCTTTGTCCCGCCTTCCGATCGATGCCTTTCCTGATATCGATCTCCCCACCGTGATCATCGCGACGACTTACGGCGGGGCAGGACCGCAGACAGTCGAATCGACTGTCACGCGGCCGCTCGAAGAGGCAGTGAGCACCGTCGAGAATGTGCGCCGGGTCACGTCAATGTCCCAGGAGAATATCTCATTTCTCACGGTGCAGTTCGAGTGGGGAACAGACCTCGACCAAGCTGCCCTAGATCTGAGGGAGGCGATGGAGTTCTACCGGGGTGATCTGCCGCGAGATGTGACAGATCCAGTCATTCTCAAGATCAACCCATCGTCGATCCCGATTCTCTTCATCGGGGCATTCGGCGGGCGTAACCCCGCTGAGCTCTACCGCCTGGCGAGCGAGGTCTTCGAGCCCAGGCTGGAGCGGATAGAGGGAATCGCCGCGGTGGAGGTGTGGGGCGGTCTGGAGCGCGAGATTCAAGTCGTGCTCGATCCCGATCTCCTCGGCGCACGATCGATCTCCGTCGGCCAGGTCACGGACGCGCTAAGCGCTGCCAACGTCAATTCCCCGGTCGGACGTGTCGAACGGGCAGGCAGAGAGTATGTCCTGAGATCGGTGGGGGAATTTTCGTCGGTTGCGGAGATCGAAGATGTGGTGGTGGCAAAGCGCGGTGACGTGCTCGTACGGGTCGCGGATGTTGGTGATGTGAAAGACGGCTTCAGGGAGACCTCTGACGAGGTGCGGATCGACGGACACCCGGCCGTCATGATTATGGTCCAGAAGAAATCGGGAGCCAATAGTGTGATGGTGTCCCGGGAAGCGCGGGAGGCGCTCGCTCGAATTGAGAGAGAGTTGGCTTCGCAGAACGTCTCGACGCGGGTGCTGATGGACTCGGCGACCTTCGTTCAGACCTCCATCGCCAGCGTGCGAGAGGTGATCATCAGCGGGGCATTCCTGGCGATTCTCGTCCTCCTCTTCTTCCTTCGTAATCTCCGCTCGACATTCATCGTCTCCCTCGCTATTCCGGTGGCGGTCGTCGTCTCGTTTGTCGGGATGAAGCTCTTCGGCCTCACCCTCAACATGATGTCGCTCAGCGGGCTGGCGCTCGGCATCGGCATGGTCGTCGACAACGCCATCGTCGTCCTGGAAAACATCTTTCGACACCGCGAGGCGGGCACCGCGCGCCGCGATGCCGCGGTCGTGGGCACGAGCGAAGTGGGGACCGCGATCACGGCCTCGACCCTCACCACGCTCGCTGTCTTCCTGCCGCTGCTTATGGCCGAGGGGCTCGCCGGGATCTTCTTCAAGGAGCTCTCTCTCACGGTGGTATTCGCTATTACGTCTTCTCTCGTTGTTGCGCTGACACTGGTCCCCACGTTGTCGAGCCAGATTCTGGAGCTCCGGAAGCCGAGCGAAAATCGCGGGGCCGCGACGGGAAGGCTGTACGACGTGTCGGTGAGGGCATTCGCCCGAATGGATGAGGTTTATTACCGTCTGATCCAGCGTGCGCTGCGCCGTCGATGGGCGGTGATTGCTGGCGCGGCTGCTCTGTTGATTATGAGCCTCGTGGTGGTTCGGCTCAGGCTCATAGATGTGGAGTTCATGCCGGACATCGATCAGGGAGCAATCGAGATGGCCGCGGAGATGCCGGTTGGGACGCCGCTGGAGGTGACGACCGAGAGGATGGCGATGCTCGAGCAGATCGTGCAGGAAAACGTGCCCGAGCTCGAGAATATGTCCTCCCAGGTTGGGGCGGGCGAGGAGGCGTGGAGTGCGTTCCAGGGGCTGCGTGGTTCCCATTCCGGGCGTCTGCGGCTCCAGCTCGTCCCCCGGCGGGAGAGGAGACGCACGACTCAGGAGGTGGAGAGGGAGCTGAGGCCGCTGGTGCAGTCTATCCCGGGACTCGAGGTTACGTTCGGGGGCGACGAGTTCCATGCGGCAATCCTCGGCGGCGGGGCCCCCGTCGCGATCGAGATCCGCGGGTACGATCTGGATGATTCGCGGCGGTTATCGCGCCGCATAGCGGAGATCATCGAGGATATTCCGGGCACGGCAGATGTGCGTACCAGCCGGGAAGAGGGGAAGCCGGAACTGAGACTTGAGATGGACAGGGAGCGGCTCGGTGTACTCGATCTCGATCCCGCGACGGTGGGAGCAGCCATACGGGCGAAGGTCGATGGAGTGGTCGTGACACAATATCGCGAGGGCGAGCAGGAGTACGATCTCAGGGTACGGCTTGCCGAGGGCGCACGAGACGGGTTCAGCGATCTGGATGCCATAACGGTCACGACCCGCAACGGCGTTGACGTTCCACTCCGGAACGTGGTCGACATCGTGGAGGATCAGGGTCCAGCGGAGATCGAGCGGAGGGACCAGCAGCGGGTCGTCGTCGTGAGTGCAGCGCTGTCAGGGAGGGACCTCGGGAGCGTCATGAGGGAGGTTGCGGCAGAGCTGGACACGCTCTCGCTTCCCGCCGGATTCTCGCTCCACTACGGCGGTTCGTTCGAGCAGATGCAGGAATCGTTCGCCAACCTGGCACAGGTCTTCTTGATCGCGGTCATTCTCGTCTATCTCGTCATGGCGTCTCAGTTCGAGTCGCTTCTCCATCCGTTTCTGATCATCTTCACGATTCCGCTCGCGGTCATCGGCGTGATATGGATACTCTTTCTCACTCATACGGCATTCGACATAGAGGCATTTCTCGGGCTCATCATGGTGTCCGGAATCGTTGTCAACAACGCCATAGTGTACATCGACTACACGAATCTTCTGCGCACGCGCGGCAGTGCCGTTCGAGAGGCGGTCGTGGAGGCAGGAAGGAGGCGGCTGCGGCCGATACTCATGACAACATGCACGACGGTCCTCGGCCTCACCCCTATGGCGCTGGGGTTGGGGTCCGGGGCGGAGCTCCGCGCCCCCATGGCGCGCGCCGTGATCGGAGGGCTCTCTGTCTCGGGCCTTCTCACTCTTGTCGTCATTCCCGTACTCTACACCATGGTAGAGGAGAGGCGTTCGAGACGCCGTCAATATACGGGGAGTGGCAGCTCATAATCTGATTGACGTGCAGGAGAGACGCGTGGTATAGTGGCCCACGGGCGGGAATTCCCGCCGTCCGAATGGGCATCTCACGTGTTAACGGGAGGCCGGTGTCATGAGCAGAATCTCTATCATTGTGGCTTTGGTCTTGTCCGTGGGTGTCGCGGCGGATGTCGCCATCGGCATGCCCGCCGCTGGCGAACCAGGGGCATCTCGTGGAAGATCTGGTTCGCTACTGGCCAGTTCAATGCTCGCCGATCCGAATACGGAGCGGATCGACCACGAAGTGGGGGAGCTCTGGCTCACCGTGACGAACTGGGGATTTTTCGGTTCTGAGTATGATCTCAACTGGAATTCCTGTATCTTCCCCGCGTACTCGAATACGTGCTATCTGTTCTGGGGTGGCCTGTGGCTCGGTTCGATCAATGAACAGGGTGATACGCTCGTGTCGACGGGATGTGAGGGATGGGCAGGCCCGCACTACGAGCTGTACCCCGGCCCGCTGGACGGGATCGATGACTACAAGGACGAGATGGCGGAGCGTTCGATCCGTCCGACGTCGCCTCACTATGATACGGCGGCGATCTCCGAGCAGGACTTCGTCGCCTACTACAACGACACCGGTACGGCCGCCACGTGGCCCGCGTACGTGGGCCCGGACCACGAGCCCCTGGGGCTCGAGATCACCCAGCGGAGCTATGCCTGGAGCTACTCCTACTCACAGGATTTCGTCATCTTCGACTTCTGGCTGAAGAACATTGGAGGGGACACGCTGCGGGCCCTGTACATGGGGCTGTACCTCGATGCCGACTGCGGTCACTTCGGGGAGTATTGGGACAAGGCCCAGGATGATGTGACGGGGTTCCGCCGGTGGCGCGATCTGAGCGATACGCTGTGGCCGGATGGGACGACGTTCTACTCACAACTGAACCCGGGTGGGATCGATGTGAGCGGGCAGGGTAAGACCGAGTCGCCCGCCGAGGTGATCAATGTCGCCTGGATTGCCGATGCCTCGGGGTTCTCGCGCCCTGATAACTGGCCGACGCCGGACGTGACGGGGACGCGCGTTCTCCGCACGCCGAACCCGAATCTGACGACCTCGTATAACTGGTGGTATTCCAACCAGAACGCAGATGAGGACTGGGGCCCAGCTGATCTGACGAATCCGCACGACGTCGTCGGCACACCTGAGACAGACCAGCAGAAGTACATCATCCTGTCGAACGGCTACTTCGACCCTGACCAGCTCGATCCGGTGAACGGGGATTTCGCGGTGGAGAAAGACACCAGGTATGTGCTCTCGTTCGGCCCGGTGTACCCCGAGGGTCGGGATCCGGAGGATCCCTCGCAGTGGTATTTCGCGCCCGGTGACTCGGTCCCCATCACGCTGGCCTACATCGGGGGAGAGGGATTTCACCGGGATGCGGTGATTCCCAACGGGCCTGCGGACTATGAGGGTCATTATGACTTTGGCGACCTGGCGGTGAATGCGAGCTGGGCGTATACGGTCTATGACAATCCGGGGGTGGACACCGATGGGGATGAGTATTTCGGCGACTATGCGGTCGATGCGTTCGGGGATACGACATGGCTGACCGGGGACGGTGTTCCCGACTTTCGGGGTCCTGACCCGCCGCCTGCTCCGGCGATCGCGGTGCTTCCCGGGG
>LJUI01000016.1 GCA_001303705.1 candidate division TA06 bacterium SM23_40 | reverse complement strand
GCTGAGGCGGATGGGTGTCGAGTTGTCGAGAGCCACCAGCTGCGAAAGGAGGAGGCATCGAAGCTTCTCACGTGGCTCACCGGATCGCTCGAGGGCGAAGAGGTTGCCCTGCGACGACCGATCATCTCCACGCAGGTAGGTGTGGACGAGCGGTTCCATGGGATCCCTGGGGGGGCGGACAGAATCGCGAGTCTGATGATGATTCCTGTCGGGATTGACGGCACCGTTGACGGCTTCGTATACATCGACCGTCTGCAAGAGAATTCTCCCCCTGCGTTCGGTCAGCGCGATCTCGAGACATTCATTCTGTTCTCCGGAGTGGTTGCACTCAAGCTGGTGGCAATGCGGGATGAAGAGCTTATCAGGCAGAATCTGCTGTTGCGCCGTCAACTCGAGGAACGGTCGCAGTTCGGGAACATCATCACCCAGAACCGTAACATGATTGATCTTCTGGACACTGTCCTGAAAGTCGTGGACAGGCCGATGCCCGTTCTGCTCGAAGGCGAAACCGGTACTGGCAAGGAGCTGGTCGCGCGAGCCATCCACTATAACAGCAAGCGGCGCGGCGAGCGGTTTGTGGTGCTCAACTGCGCTGCCCTTCCTGAGACGTTGCTGGAGAGCGAACTCTTCGGTCATCGGAAGGGTGCATTCACGGGCGCGGTTGAGGACAAACGGGGTCTGCTTGAAGTGGCCCACCGGGGGACACTCTTCTTGGATGAGGTCAGCGAGATGGGCCCGGGTACACAGGCGAAGTTGCTGCGGGTTCTCGAAACTGGCGAGATCATGGCGCTTGGTGCTACTGAGACCCGGAAGGTGGATGTACGTCTCATCTCTGCTTCGAACAAGAGCCTGAGGGCCGAGGTCGAAGCCGGTCGCTTCCGTGAAGACCTGTACTACCGATTGAATACGCTCTGTCTCGAGATCCCCCCACTGCGGACGAGACGAGAAGACATACAGCTCCTGGCGGAACACTTCCTGCAAGTCTACTCTCAGGGCCCGAAGAGGAGGTTCTCAACAGCTGCCATGCGCGTCATGCTGGACTACTCGTGGCCTGGCAACGTGCGTGAGCTGCGACATGAGGTCGAGCGTGCTACGGCACTGTGCGGTGATAGAGAAGAGATCGAGCCGGGCGATTTCTCGCCGAGCCTCCGGTCGTCTGCCGGTGAAGTCGAACGGGACCTGTACGGAGAACAGACCAGGCTGACGCTAGTCGATGCCCTGCAGGAACTCGAACGCGAGATGATCGAGCGAAGCCTCACCAAGCACGGTGGCAATAAGACACGCGCAGCCATAGAGTTAGGAGTATCAAGACAGGGTCTTCTCAAGAAGCTCAAGCGATACGGGATGGCATAGGAGTCATCCTTTCAGAGAGCTCAGTTCAGTCGGCACCCCCATGAGTGAGGGTGCCGATCGTCTGTATGGAGGTAAAGGAACACTCGAGATCATGGTACTTGCGAGGGTTATCTGGGACTGCTCCCGCGGCTCATCAAGAAGCTGAAAAAACCTCTCGGGGCGGACCTCTGAGCGGAGCGATTTGCCTCTGAGGTGAGCGGATTACCTCAGGGAGTGAATCTACGGAAGGAGGTCGATCCCGTTTGGCTAAGCTTTATAGAGTGTTCTTCGCCCTCTTGTCATTAATCCTGGCCGCCGGGGCCGGTGGAAGGTGGGTCCCTGGTCAGGGGCCTGGCTTGGGTGGTGGTTAGTGGCGTGGCAGCGGGGTTGACACGGAGGGCATGGAGGGTACGATTTTCCGGCGTCGGTCCTTTTGTCCCCTTTGGAGTCCGGAGTCCTGTCGAGAACTTGCGATGAAGGTATTTGGCCAGTGCCAGAGAGCCCATTCGCACTCAATTTGCCCAAATCGTCCAAGATATTCTCTGTCGCCCTCCTGGGAGTAGCCATTCTGGTTTTGTGGCATTTGACCTCCCGGATGGGAGACGTTGACTGGCAGGCATTTGTCTTCTGGGGGATATTGCTTGCTTTTCCCGAGTTCTTTCCAAGTCGATTTCCCTCGGGTATTTGGCTATCTGTCAGTTTCGCGGCCGAATATGCTTCGATCATCGTGCTGGGACCGGGTGCCGCTGTGTGGCTTGTCGTGCTTCGCGAGTTGTTTGTAGGCTCAGTTCATCAGTTGTGGCTTAGGAAAGGGTACCGAACTAGAGATTCTGTCTTCGCCGTAGCCTTCAATTTCTCCCAGTTCGTAGTTTCTGTGGGTGTTGCAGGTCTGGTGTTCCAGATCGCTCAGGAGGCCGGATCTGCATATTCTTTTCCCAAGTTCTTGATCCCGCTGGGCCTATGCGCACTGGTATACTTCTTTCTGAACACCGGTCTGCTGGCAACAGCTGTCAGGCTACACGAGCGCATCCCCTTCCTCTGGCAGGCTTGGGCGATCGGGCGATCCATGGCCCTTGGTCATGTTGTGCTGGCCATCGCCGGGGCGGCAGCGGCGTGGCTGTACCTGGAAGTGAGTCCCTGGGTTGTGGCTTTGGCCATACCGTTTCTCCTTCTCATACGTGTGCACTTCCAGGATAAGGTCGAGGTGCGCCGGAGTGAAGAGGAAAGCCTGGCTCTGATGGCCAAGCTGATCGAGGCCAAGGACCGATACACCGAAAAACACTCGCAGCGGGTGATCGACTATACAAACATGATCCTCAGAGAACTGCGGGTCAGCTATCGGCTGGGCGAGACAATTAAGCGTGCAGCGTTGGTGCACGACATCGGAAAGATCGGGACGAGAGATGCGACCCTCACTAAACCGGGGTGGCTCACGACCGAGGAATACGAGGCTGTCAAGGCCCATCCAGCAGCGGGCGCGGAGATACTCGCCAAGAAGGCTTCATTCGGGAAGGAGATACCTATCGTACGGCATCACCACGAAAGTCTCGACGGGAGCGGATATCCAGATGGGCTGGCCGGAACTGAGATACCTCTCGGGGCGAGGATTCTGGCTGTGGCCGATGCTTACGATGCCATGACCTCTCCGCGTCCATACAAACCGGCGCGCAGCCGCGAGGAGGCGGTAGCTGAGCTGCGGCGATGCTCGGGGACACAATTCGACTCGGAGGCAGTCGAAGCCCTGGTACGGGCCCTGGAGAAGGAGGGGGGGCCGATCGGAACGGTCTCGATGCTTCGTGCGCGGGTGCGAGCAGGGCTGGAGACCTGGGGGATCAGCGTTCCCAGGTGCTTCGGCGCATACAAGACGATGGTCGTCTGCGCCGGGTGCGAGTTCGCGGATGGATGTTTGAAGGAGACGCTAGCTGATCAGAAGCCAGGTTCGCTGGAGGAGGAGGAGGAAGAAGAAGTGAGGGTGGATGTGCCGACCGGCTCCCGGCGGTGAGCTTGGTGAGGCCTCTCGTACAGAGGTCGGATGAACCCGAGAGGTTGATCGAGGAAGCGGGTAGGAAACCGGCAAGTCAGAGAGCAGAAACGCCAGTTCTGGCGATCTTGGGACGCCCCAGCTGAGGGATTTTCCTGTCCTGAGCTGGGGCCCTCTTGTGGTGGTGCTTCGGCGCTCGGGCGGGCTCCGGTTGCCTTGACAATGCGTGGATTGTGAAGTATATTTGGGAAAAGACGCTGGTGAGAGCGGTAAGCGGCTGTCTGAGAGCCGGGTGAGCCAGTTTTCCTGCGGGGCCGAGGACAGCGGGCACTGGGCAGAATGGGGATGACGCCCCGGGTATGCACGGAGTGCTGGCCTCGGCCGATGGCGTTTGGCGGCCTTCAGTTGGGAATATGTCGTCCCTGGACATCGATCGGGCCTCTGGCACCGACAAGGGAGGTCACGGCGCCGATTATGGGCGGATCGGAGGTTTATGTGGGGGCCGGTTAAGTCACCGCCAAAACTGCAAGTTACACCGGCCGGAGTGGTGTTGCTCGGCTATCTGGCCCTGATTACCGTGGGGACGTCTGTGCTCGTCTTGCCGGTGTCGTGGAGCGAGACGGGGCGAGCTCAGGACACAGGGACAGTCGAGGCGCTCTTTACGGCCACCTCTGCTGTCTGCGTGACAGGTCTGATCGTCAGAGACACGCAGTTCGATCTTTCGCCGTTCGGTCAGTGTGTCATTCTGGTCCTCATTCAGGTCGGGGGTCTCGGGTACATGACTCTGGCCACGGCTTTTGCATTACTTCTCGGACGGCGCCGCATCTCTCTCAGAGAGAGGTTGCTCGTTCAGCAGTCGAGCGGTCAGCTAACACTCGAGGGCCTCGGCAGGTTCACAGTCCGTGTCCTCAAAGTGACAGTCCTTCTTGAAGGCATGGGAGCAGCCGCGCTTACGGCAAAGTTCTTGTACGATGGGATCGGCCTCCCTCGAGCAGCGGCGCTGGGCGTCTTTCATGCCGTCTCGGCATTCTGTAATGCGGGCTTCAGTCTGTTCTCAACGGGATTGGCGGGCTACGCGAGAGATCCGGTAGTGCTCCTCGTTGTGGCGGCCCTCTTCGTATGCGGGGGCATCGGGTTCATTGTCATCGTAAATGTGTATGCTGTGAAGGTTCGGCGCTCGGTACGATTGCTCAGTCTCCATACACGTCTGGTGTTGCGGACTACATTGCTGCTCCTGGCGGTGGGGACTATCGGCATTCTGGCACTTGAGTGGAGCAACGGTCTGGGGGGGCTGTCGTGGTGGGAGAAGGGGGTCGTCTCATTCTTTCAGGCTGCAACGCCGCGGACAGCGGGCTTTTCTGCAGCATCAGTCGGGGCGTTCACGTACGGCGCACAGTATCTCATCATACTGCTCATGTTCATCGGCGCCGCGCCGGGCGGGACCGGCGGCGGAATCAAGGTCACGACCTTCGCGTGCCTTCTTCACACGATTAAGTCGCTCGTACGCAAAGACAAAGACGTTATCATGCTGAATCGCCGAATATCTGAGGAGACTGTCTCGAGGACGCTGGCGCTTGTGACGGTAAGCATGGTGATCCTGATAATCGGCGTCGGCGCTCTGTGCATCAGTGAGCGTGGAGCACTGCAACAGAAGGGTCTTATCGGCGTTCTGTTTGAGGAGGTCTCTGCCTTCGGCACGGTAGGACTCTCGCTGGGTTCGTTTTCGCAGAACTCGTGCAGTCTTGCCAGAGACTTCACAAGCTTTGGCAAGGTCATCCTCGTCCTGACAATGGTGGCAGGAAGAGTGGGGCCACTCACCCTCGGCATGGCCATGGCCCAGATGCGTCCCGGCCTCTTCCGCTTGCCGGAGGGCAAATTCATCGTAGGGTAGGGTGAACATGAGACAGTTCGCCGTCATTGGCTTGGGCCGTTTCGGCATGAGCATCGCTGAGACACTCGCCAGTCGCGGTGCTCAGGTGATCGCTATCGACCGCGATGAGGAGAAGATCGCGGACATGGCCGACGTTGTCACGCAGGCTGTCCAGCTGGATGCCACTGAGGAGCGTGCGCTCCGGTCGGTCGGGATACAGGATGTCGATGTTGCGGTCGTGAGCGTTGGCGAGGATATCCAGGCCTCGATTCTGATAACGCTGCAGCTCAAGGAGCTCGGCGTCAAACATGTGATAGCTAAGGCTCTCAACGCGATGCACGGGAAGATCCTGAGAAAGGTGGGCGCAGATCGCGTCGTCTTCCCGGAGAGAGATATGGGGATAAGGGTGGCTCAGAGGCTTGTAACACCGCGGATTTTGGATTATATTGAACTGTCGCCCACCCACAGTCTGCTGGAGCTGGTTGCTCCGCATGCCTATGAGGGACGGCGACTTAGAGAGATCGATCTCAGGCCCAAGTACAACGTAAGCGTCGTAGCCATCAAGAGGAAGGTGCCCAGGATAACCAGCAAGGGCGACACTGAGTTCGCGGAAGAGGTAGTCGTTGCACCGTCCTCGGAAGAGCAGCTGGTGAAGGGAGATCTGCTCGTACTTCTCGGGAAATCGGAGGATCTCGAGAGGCTCAGGGATCTGGAATAGGACCGGTGAGGGATGAGTGGGGAAGAACAACCGGAGAACGGAGTCAAAAAAGTGACAGAGCTGATCGAAATGGGGAAGTTCTACTTCTTGAATCAGTGCTATGAGCAGGCGATCGAGAAGTATACTGAGGCACTCGACCTCACCCCGAATGATCCAGACATCTACTATAACCTCGGCATCGTGTATGAAAGCATAAACCGACTCGATGAGGCACGGCAGATGTTCGAGAAGGCAGTGGATATGAAGGGCGACTTTGAGGCAGCCAGAGAGCACCTTGATCGCATTGTTGGGATATAGGATGAGTGGAGCCGGGGAACGTGCCTGATGTCGGGTAGGTCAGATGTATTGTCCGCGATGTCGATCCAAGATGGTGGTTAGTCAGCGGAGTTACCACAAGAAGAGGAAGTGGATCTGTCCCAGGTGTGGTCGCATTAAAATGGAGGTAGTCAAGAAGGGCACAAGAGAGAGACAGTGGAAGCGGCTCTGACGGCTGCCGGTGTACTTTACCCTGGCAATATCGAACTGGACCACGAACACGGCGCTCGCGGGAAATGAGAACTGTGCCTTGGGGAAGTAAACTTGCAGGCAAGCTTCTGCTGTGGTGGTTGGTTGCGGCAGTCCTTCCAGTCGCGATCATCGAGGCCGTTCTGGTTGTTGTCAACGTGCGTGCTTACTCGCAAGACGCTGCTGAGACGCAGCTTCTTTTGGCTCGCAGCTTGAGCGAGCAGTTGAACACCCGGACGGCCGTTGTACGTACTCGGCTGGAGTGCACCGCCTCCGCATTTGAGGGAGGGGAGTTGGCGGAGGATCAACTGCAGGAGTCGCTTGGCCCCACATTCTTCAGGGATAAGTTCGTCTCACGTGTATCGATCGTGGATGACGAGGGACGACAGATCTTTTCCTATCCAGCGACTGATACGTCAGAAGAAGTGACGTTGTCCTGGGCCGCGACTTACACGGGGCGATCAGGCACGTTGGATGGCGATGGGAGGACGTCAGGTGCGATCACTTCGGCTCAATGGAGCCGTCTTGTGCGTCGTTTTGATCGGCCTGTCCTGACATCACGTGGCGGCGCGAGCGCGATTGTCGTGTCTCTAGACTCGACAAGAATCGCGCAGTGGCTGGCGAATCAACCACTGCCTTCCGGGAGTAACCTGTTGCTCGGTGTGCAGGGCGGAGAGGTGCTGGGGTTGAGCGGTCGGCTCGGAGAGGAGCGTGGGAAGGCGTTCGAAGGCGCTATTCGGGGAGGGGTGGAGTCCGCTGTGGCGTACGAGGCTGACGGTCAACCCATGATTGCGACGGTCGTGCCTCTCCGACATCACGACTGGGTGCTGCTGCTCGAAAGTCGACGGGCGGGTCTCTTTGCGATGGTCGAAGGCGCGAGACCGGGCGGTGTACTGCTTCTCCTGTCGACCTTGCTGTTTCTGGTCGTGTCAGGGCAACTGATGCGGAAGATCATTTCCAGACCGATAGCCGATCTTGGCGAAAGTGCTCGTCGTGTGGCTATGGGGGATTACACGGCGAGGGTTAACATAAGGAGCGGGGATGAGTTCGAGGAATTGGGGTGTACATTCAACCATATGATCGAGAAGATTGGCAGGGAGCGGGGCGAACTCGAATCGGCTTATTCGCTCCTTTCAGTGCTACAGGGATACAACGAACAGATCCTTGAGCATGCACCCAACGGAATCATGGTAGTGGATCGGCAGTATAGGGTAACAGGGTGGAACCGGTACTTGGAGCGGGCATTCGGGATAGAGCGGCAGCAGGTGCTCGGGAAGAACGTGTTTGAGGAATTCCCGGCGATGGAGGAAGAGGGATTCGGCAGCTGGCTGGACGAGGTGTTCAGCGCCGGCGAGGTGAAGACGGTAACCGGGTGGCGCCACAGGATGAGAAACGTTGGGCCGGTGATCCTCAACGTCAGCATTTCTCCCATTTGTGATGAATTCAAGGAGATAGTGAGTGCGGCAGTAATCATTGAGGATGTGACCGACAAGACGAAGACTATCGATGAGGCTAAGTTCCTGGGAACGATTGTGAAGGAGGCAGGGGATGCCATCCTGTCGACAGACGTCAACGGGCGGATAACATTCGTGAACAAGGCGGGCGAGACGACATTCGGCTATTCAGCAGATGAACTCATGGGCCAGCATATTGCGAAGCTTCTCGGAGAGGACGGCAGGTCAGTATTCATCGAAATGACGACACAGACAGAGCAGGGGGAGCTGTGGGAGGGCGAGGTGGTCTGCCGCAGAAAGTCTGAGGAGAGCATCCCGGTGCTCTTCTCCGTTTCACGAATCAGTTCCGGTGCTGGCGGAGTGCCTGCGCTTATCCTGGTTGCTGTCGATCTCACGGAGAAGAAGAAAGCCACAGAGCAGATCGCCTATTTGACGGATCTCAACGATTCCATCGTGGCATCAATCAGGGATGGGATCATTGTGATCGACTGTAGGGAGCGGATACTGGGCGTGAATGAGGCTGCGGCTCAGCGGTACGGTTGGGACGGGCAGAGTGTGGTCGGGAAGAAGTTGAGTGACCTGCTGCCCCAGCTCAACGTCCCTGGACGCATGGAGACGGTTCGGAGAACCATGAGCGAGGGCGAGCAGACAATTCTGAGAGGGGTCGAGTCCGAGAGGCCGGACGGGACGGAAGTCACCGAGAACTTCACCTCATATCCGTTGAAGAGGGGTGGGGCGGTGCAGGGGGCAGTCATCGTCTCTGAGGATGTCACTAACCAGACCCGGCGCGAACGTCAACTTGAGGTGCTGTTTGAGGTCTCGAGGGCGCTTGCATCCACGATCGATCTGGATCCGATGCTCGAGCGGCTCGTGGCGGTGATTCGTGAAGCCTTCGGGTTCATGTATGCGACGGTCTTCCTGGTCGACGAGGAGAGAAGTGAGCTACATCTCAAGAGCTTTAGCAGCGACGATCCAAGTGTGGAGCCCCCAGAGATCGGTAGATTCAGAATCTGTGTCGATGGAGCGGTTGGCTGGGCAGCCTACGCAAGGGAGACCCTGGTTGTACCTGACGTCTCCACTGACGCTCGTTGTGTGCGTACATATGACCATCAGAAATCAGAGATGGCCATACCGCTCATTCGCGACAGTAAGGTTGTGGGAGTGCTTGACGTCGGCAGTCGCGCCAGTGGCGGGTTTCCTGCCGGGCAGCGGAAGATGCTCGAACAGCTCGCGAATCAGTTGGCAGTTGCAATCGTCGAATCAGAGTTGTACGAGGAGGCCAAGGTGCGAGTGGCGGAATTGACTGCTCTGCGTGAGGTCGCATTGGCCATCAGTTCGGTGCTCAACATCGATCTCCTTTTGGACCAGTTCGTGGACATCATGCAGCGGAGCTTTGGATACTCCCATGTTGCTGTCTTACTCATCGACGAGAGCGCGAACGAGCTCTATGTGAAGGCCCACCGGGGATATGACGAGCCGGAGGTTGAGCGTCTTCGTTTGAAGGTGCGGAGCGAAGGCATTACGGGCTGGGTCGCTCACGCAGGCCAGCCTCTGATGGTCAACGACGTCGAGCGGGATCCGAGGTTCGTAGGATGCTCTTCACCGATAAGGTCGGAGCTGGCCGTGCCGCTTACAAAGGATGGCCAGGTCATTGGCGTTCTGGATGTTGCTAGCGAGAAGAAGGCGGCGTTCGAGGAGAACGATCTGCGGGTCATACAGCAGTTGGCGGGACAGATCATGATCTCGTTCAAGAACGCTACGCTCTATGACTCTGCGACCGATACCGTGCGGGAGCTGCGTGCCCTGGAGGCCTTCAACCGGAGTGTGTTGGAGAACATGCCGAGTGGTATCGTCACTGTAGACGAGAACGGCATCGTGACTTCGGTCAACGCAACCGTGAAGCGGGCCCTGCACAAGGATGATGAGGACGTAGTCGGACGGCCTGTCGACTCGATTGTGAAGCTGGCTCCGGGTGCTCGCTGCTATCTCCGGGAGGCAGTGGAGCGGGGGACCGAAGTGCGGCGTGGGGAGGCGCGTGTGATACTCGAAGGTGGGACACATGTCGACATTGGCATGAGTACTTCCATCCTGAGGGATGAGGACGGGGAGATCACGGGGGCGGTCGGGATTATAACGGATCTGACAAAAATCAAGGCGATGGAAGAAAAGATGCGCCGCTCCGATCAGCTGGCGGTACTTGGGCAGATGTCGGCATCGATGGCCCATGAGATCAAGAATCCGCTTGCCGGGATCAGTACGGGGGTCGAGTATCTGATGGAGAGCTTCGATAAGGCTGATGCCCGGCGGGAGGCTTCTCAACTCATTCTTCAAGAGATATCGAGACTTGATCGGATCGTCCGAGACCTGACATCTTTTGCCCACCGGCCGCCTCTGTACCTTGTTCCCCTGGACCTGAGAGAGATGGCGAAGCGAACGCTCTGCCTTCTGCAGCAGGAGATCAAGGCTCAAGACATCCAGGTGGAGACGGCGTATGCTGAGGAACTCCCTGAGATTATAGGCGATGAGGTGCAGATCGGTCAGGTCTATCTGAACCTCCTGCTCAATGGAGTGCAGGCCATGCCTGAAGGAGGAGTCCTGAAGGTTTCGATTCATCCAGAGAGCCGTGAATCTCGGGACCTCGTTGTCGTGGAAATATCGGACACGGGGAAGGGGATCTCGCCGGAGAATCTGCCGAAGGTCTTCGATCCGTTCTTCAGCACGAAGCGTGGCGGCACAGGGCTTGGCCTCGCGGTGACGCAACGGATTGTGGATGATCACGGGGGGGTGATTGAGGTCGTGAGCGAGCCGGGACGGGGGACGACATTCCGAGTGGAGCTGGATGCGGGAGCGACCGCGGTGACTGACAGACTAGAGAATGAGCCTGAAACGATGGCGGTGAAAAATGGAGTCTACGATTCTCATTGTGGATGACGAGGATGCCGTACGGAAGTTCCTGACGCAGTCTCTCGTAGATGGTCACTATGGCACGCGGTGTGCCGCCACCGGCAACGAGGCATTGCTTGCGTTCCAGGAGGATCCGCCTGATCTGGTGCTGCTCGACCTCAAGCTGCCTGACACAGACGGCCTCTCTGTGCTCAAGCAGATCAAGGAGAAACAGGCCGATCAGCTAGTGATAATGCTCACGGCTTATGGTGCGATCGATAGCGCCGTCGAGGCCATGCGGCTTGGCGCGTACGACTTTGTGAACAAGCCGTTCAATATGGAGGCGCTGAAGCTGACGATAAAGAAGGCGCTCGAGACTCAGACACTGAAGCGCGAGGTCGGCGAGCTCAGGCGTCAACAGATGGAGCGCTTCCAGTACGACTTCATCGTCGGCCAGAGCAGCAAGATGGAGGAGATCTATGAGCTGATGGAACGGGTGGCGACGAGTGATGACACCTCAGTGCTGCTCGAAGGAGAGAGCGGTACCGGCAAAGAGGTAATCGCCAACGCTATCCACTACCGCTCAAAGCGGGCGCGCAAGCCGTTTATGGAACTCAACTGTGCTGCGATCCCGCAGGGTCTCATGGAGAGTGAGCTGTTCGGGCATGAACGAGGAGCGTTCACCGATGCCAAAGAACGCAAGCGGGGGCTCATCGAGCTCGCTGACGGCGGAACGCTTTTCCTCGACGAAATCGCAGATCTTCCGATTCCGATGCAGGTCAAGCTGCTGCGCGTGCTCGAGAGTAAGCGGATTCGACGAGTAGGCGGAGTGCGCGATATCACCGTGGACGTCAGGATAATCACTGCCACAAATCAGGACCTGGCGGCTGCTGTGGAGTCTCGGACTTTCAGAGAGGACCTCTACTACCGGTTGAAGGTTATCAGTATCAAGTTACCCCCTCTGAGAGAGCGCAGAGAGGACATACTGATACTGGCCAAGGCGTTCATTTCGGAATTCAACAAGGCGATGGGGAAGAGGGTCAGCAGTGTAAGCCCGAAGGCCGAACAGCTGATGTTGGGCTACGGCTGGCCCGGGAACATCCGCGAATTGAGGAATGTCGTGGAGCGGGCAATGATTCTCTGCTCCGCCTCAGAGATCGATCAGGAACATCTGCCTCCTGAGATATTCTCAGGGTGTATCCCCACCAAAGTGAGCTTCGGGGGAGTGACCCTGACACCGAAGGGGGTCGAGCTCGAGGCCATGAAAGAACAGATGGAACGTGATCTGATCGTCCAGGCGCTGGCAATGGTGAAGGGCAACCAGGTGCAAGCGGCCCGCCTGCTTCATATTACGCGTGACGTCCTTCGCTATCGTATGAGGAAGTACAATCTTCTGTAACGGCCGTGAGCGCTGCCCTGCTGAGTAGAAATCCGCAATTCGGGGCGGTTTTTCCCCCAGACGGGCTAACTGATGGGCGAGTATCCTGCTGGATATTCGCCCTCAAATTATGCCCTCGTTTCGTCTGGGTGATAACTCACAACACTCTTGCGACAATCTCGTGACCAGCACCGAGGGCCATAAACGACTCGGATACACGCCCTGCCCCGTATTCCGTTGGCTCAACTCTTTGATTTTTTTGGCGTTGCAGATCGCGGTAGTCCGGGCTTATGGGGCGCCCACATGACCCTCGCACGGGTGGCTCGACTTTGGCACAATAGTTGCTCTTGAGATGAGTCGCGGTCTGAAGGTTACAGAGAAGATGGAACGGTTGCAGGAAGTTTTGACACAAGAAGTCGTGGTTGTTGAAGATGAGACAGCGTTCGCCGAGCTCCTGGTGAACGTGCTTAGCAGTGCCGATGAAAGCCTTCGGCTTGTCAAGCTGGCCTCCGCTGAGGAGGCCATCGAGCACGTCAAATCAGGCTCACCGGACGTTCTCCTCTTGGACATCCGTCTCCCGGGCATGACAGGCACCGAGGCGCTGAAGGTCATCAAACAACACAACGAAGATGTTGTTGTGGTGATGATGACCGCACACGCCTCATTGGAGTCGGCACTTGACGCGCTCCGTCATGGTGCCTTCGACTACATTATAAAGCCGTTCAAGGCCGAGGATGTGAAGGAGGTCGTACAGCAGGCCCTGGAATACCGGAAGTCGTTGAAGGATCGAGCTGAGCTTGTGGAGAATCTGACGGAAATGAACAAGAAGCTACGAGACAACTGTGAGCGCCTGGAGGAGAAGGAGAGAGAGCTGGATCGCCAGCTTGCTCGCAAGCTGAGGCAGCTCTCAGCGCTGAAGGAGCTCACTACCAGGCTATGCCAAGAGCTCGACCTGGGGAGACTCCTTCATCTCGTGCTCGAGGAGGTCACTCAGACCCTGGAAGTGAGGGACGGAGCAATCATGCTCCTTCAGGAGAAAGGGCGCTCCTTGGTAGTGAAACTAGTGTGTGGATTTGAGGGTAGACTCGAACGGGGTATGCGGCTTGAGATGTCTGACAATCCGCTCGTCAACGTCGTCACGAACGGTCAGCCCCTGTTGCTGAACGATGAGGAGAGCGGTACCTCCGAGTCCATGGCCTGCGTCTGCCTGCGCGGGCGGAACGAGAACTTCGGGTTGCTCTGTGCGGCCAACAGGGTCGATCAGAAGCCACTCTGTGACAAGGATCTGGAGCTTCTGGCGACGATCGGCGGCGCCGCTTCGATCGCCCTCCAGAACATATCGCTCTTCGAAGACCTGAGAAAGAGCTACCTCGAGACGCTGCTCGCGCTGGTCTTGGCCGCGGAGGCGAAGGATCCGTATCTCAGGGGACACTCTGAGCGCGTTGCCAAGTGTGCGACGTGGATCGCACGCGAGATGGGTCTGCCGAAGGAAGAGGTGCGCGAGATTCAGTACGCGGCGATCCTCCATGACATCGGCAAGATCGGCCTGCGGGATGAGCTGTTGACCAAGGACGGGGAGCTGACCCCTCAGGAGTTCGCGCTTATACAGAAGCACCAGATCGTCGGAGAACGGATCATCAGGCCTATCCGGTTCCTCGCCAGAGTGCGTCCCATCATCCGCCACCATCACGAGCGGTACAATGGGGAAGGCTTTCCTGACCATCTGAGGGGAGAGGACATTCCACTCGGAGCGAGGATTCTGAAGGTTGCCGATGCCTATGACGCTCTCACATCTCATCGCTCCTATCGACCGAGCATGAGCGGCGAGGAGACCTGTGCGAGGCTGACTGCGGAATCCGGGAAGCAGTTCGATCCCAGAGTTGTTGAGGTTCTCCTGAGGTTGATTCGAACTGAGAAGAAGAAGCGCAAGGGGTGGTCACCACAATCTATGTCCGGGGACACGGCCGGCGACACGGCCGACGAGATGTCGGAGGTTGAGGAATCAGTGGAGGCGGCCGAGGTCTCGAGTTGACACCCGTATCATACTGCTTGCACGCCAGGCGTTCGGCCGTTCGGCCGAACGCTTTCTGTTTGACCCCGCCCATAACTCAGGTTGGCGCAGGAGTTCCCTCAGCGAGTGACTGCTGTCCTGTCCGGATGACCAGATTCTACATCTAGCCTGTCTCCTTGTACTCCGGTCCGCACGTCCCACAATCCCGGCGGAATCCACTTGACCAGCTGTGCCTCATGTGCCATAATGCATGGCCGATCGCGGCACAGTGGGCTCTTCGCCGCTGATAAGGGATTGTGGCCGGCCCGACTCGGGTCGTAGATCTCATGCTCGGTGAGACGGGGGCGGTCTCTGTTGAGCGGAGGCGCTCCCGTTTGTCCGGCGAGACGCGGGTCTCGCCGCCCGCGAGTGATATGGGCACTCGCGCACACGTCGTACCAGACGCACATGGCACAGACCAGGAGGGTGGGTGATGCAGCCTTGGAACTCGGTGACATTCGCGAAGAATCGTAGGTACGGTCCGTCCGTTTTGAAAAGACCAGCCTTGTGTGTGGGGCTGGTCATTCTGCTGGGGGCGGCGGCTGTCTCGTTAGCAGCTGGCCCAGCCACGAGCCGGGCGGGGTCGAGTGAGAGCCTCTCTCCTGGCCAGCCGGCGAAGATGTTGCTGAGAGTCTACCCTGAGTCCCGAGAGGAGGCGCGCGAGTTCCTCCGGCTCGGCCTCGATATCGCCACGCTCAGGACCGACCCTGAGCTCTGGGTCGACATTATCGCGACGCGCGAGGAGCTCGTCTCTCTGGAGGACCGGGGGGCGGTAGCTGAGGTAGTCATCGCGGACCTCGCCGCTCATCGCCTGGAGCAATTCGGCTATATGCCGTTTGATTTCGGTCCGTACTACACCTATGCGGAGATGGTGGAGGAGCTCGACTCGCTCCATGCCCGGTTCCCCGACATCACCACGGAGAAGATCGATCTCGGCGCCTCTTGGGAGGGGAGAACGATCTGGGCGATGAAGGTCTCGGACGATCCGACAGTTGAAGATCCGGATGAGCCGGAAGTGCTGATCAATGGTGTACAGCATGCACGTGAACCGATCGGATGCTCGATCTGTCTCCATACCATTGAGTATCTCTGTCAATACTACGGCCTTATTCCCGACATCACCGAGATCGTTGATGGGCGCGAGGCCTGGTTCGTGCCGGTCGTCAACCCTGACGGCTATGTGTACAACGAGACGTTGCCGGACGGGATGTGGCGGAAGAATCGCAGGGACAACGGCGGGGGGATCTATGGGGTCGATCTCAATCGGAACTGGGGATATATGTGGGGATACGACAACCTTGGCTCGAGCCCGTATCCCGAAGACGAGACCTACCGCGGTCCATACGCGTTCTCAGAGCCGGAGACGCAGGCCATGCGGAGTCTGATCGACTCCCACGAATTCATCTTCGCCCAGGACTTCCACAGCTTTGGCGACCTGTGCTTGTTGCCGTATGGGTACGACTTCGTCTACACCGAGGATGACGCGTTCTATCGCGTGATCGCCGAGAGCCTCACGGTGGGCAACGGGTACGAGTATGGAACGCTCTGGGAGGTTCTCTATATCGTCAATGGCGGGAGTATCGACTACGAATACGGTGAGCAGATCTTCAAGAACAAGATCTTCGGCGTGAGCCACGAGGTGGGAGACTGGTTCTGGGAGCCGGATACGAATATCATCATCGAACAATGTGAGGAGAATCTGGGAGCGAACCTGTTCATGCTCCGCTGGGCCGGAAATCTCGATCCGGACCTCACAGTAGAAGCGTATACCGTAGTCGCCGGGGGCGACGAGAGCTATCTGTACAATATCGGAGACGATGATGGCGAGGTCGATCCGGGAGAATATATCCTTCTCCGCCTCGACCTGAACAACCAGAGCGTCCGCCCGGCTGATGGCGTGACGGCTGCGCTCTCTACCGATAGCCCCTGGGTCGCACCGTTCGAGGGCGTGGACTGGTCGATGGGACACATGGAATTCGGCGATGTCGGCCCGGGCGTGCACTCATATGATGTGCCAGCATACTGGTTCAAGGTCCTCTCAGACTGTCCCGACGGTGAGACATTGGGGTTCGCGGTCGAATTCCAGGATTCGGCTAACCAGCCCGTCGGCAGCGATACCCTCCTCATTCCAGTGGTCGGGAGCGACGAGTTTCCGCCGGAGTTCCTCGATGTCGATGTCACGCCACGTTACTGCACGGTAGGCGGCCAGGTGACGATCACGACGACCATCTGGGAAGGCGGCGACCTTCAGGATGTGGAGGCTGCCATCGCAGCGCCGGATAGCGGGGTCATCGCGACGATTCCCCTGTATGATGATGGAGCGCACGGGGATGGACTTCCGGACGACCGTACCTACGGTGGCTATTGGTCGCCTTCTTTCGAATCGGACTTTCATGTGGATGTCACGGCGAGCGACGAGTTCGCAAACGATGGGAACGGCGATAGCCTGGCCGGCTTCTCCTCGCTCTCGTTCTTTGCGCAGGGTGAGCGCATCGTCTACGAACACTATCTCGTTAATGACTGGTTGGTGGCGCACCTGAACCCGCTGCCCGGTGCGCGAGCGATCTATCCGGCGCTTGATGCTTATCTCAGTTCGCTCAACAATCTCGGCGTGGATCACGACATGTGGAATGCTTTTTATCGCGGCCCGATCGATGAGGCCACACTGGGCCAGTATGGGGGTGGTGAGCTCGTCGCCATCTACCCCGCAGGGGCGCCGGCCCAACAGGAACAGGAGGCGCTCCGCAGCTTCCTTCTCGATGGCGGCCATCTCTTCATCTCGGGACAGCAACTGGGTACCGCGCTGACACAAGGCGGCACCCAGGCGAATGCGTTCTATCATGACTACATGCATGCGGACTTCGTGCAGGCTGACGTCGGATACAACAACGGGTGGGATCAACTGCTGGGGGCGCCGGGGGACACAATCGGGGACGGCCTGATCCTGGATCTTTCGGGCCCGCCCAACACCCAGACATTCGCTGAGGAGATCGATCCGGTCGACCCGGGGGTGACCTTCCTCTACTGGATCCCCGGCCCCATTTATCCTTTGAGTTCCGGCTCGGCGGGCGTGCGTGTCGCCACGAGTGTGTACAGCGTCGTGTACACATCGTTCTGCCTGGACGGCATCTCGGATACGGCCGAGCGCGACACACTCATGTTCCGGATCCTCGTCTGGCTTCCTACCACGGGAGTCGCCGAAGGGGAAGGCTCTGGTGGCGGTGACCGGCCGGCGCTGTTCTTCGCGGGCCAGAGTCATCCCAATCCGGCGCCCGGAACGTGCAGGATCGCCTACTCTCTGCCCCGTCGGTCCCATGTCTCTGTCCGTCTGTACAACACCCTTGGCCAGCTCGTGGCCGTGCTGCAGGAAGGCCTTGTCGATGCCGGACCGGGTGAGGTGATGTGGGATGGCCGGGACGGCCAGGGTCGTGCCGTGGCTCCGGGTATCTATCTCTGCCGGCTGGAGGCCTCGGACGACGTGGCCATACGGAAGATCGTGCTCATCGGCGGGAGGCGCTGAGCGGCGACCATGACCTACGGGCTGGAGAATGATAGCTTGACTGGCCCGATGAAATTGTGTACAATGGGAGTCGCCCGGGGCGGAGGACGATCCCGGGATGAACTGGAATGTCACCGTGCAGGAGAGGGGGAGACAAGATGAGATCGGTCCGGGCACTATCTATGAAGGGGCTGGCACTTGCCATCGTCTGCGCGCTGGGCATTGCGCTGGCAAGGCCCGAAGCAGGTGCTGCAGCTACCCAGATGCTGGCCAGGGTCTATCCGGAATCGAAGGACTATATGGAACAGGTTGTGCAGCAGATAAGGCTGCTCGATCTCGATATCGCCACGGTCAAGGCAGGCACCTACGTCGAGATCGTGACGACGCCCGAGGAGGTGAGATTTCTCGAGACTGAGCTCGGCCTCGATGTGGAGGTATTGATCCCTGACCTCGCGGCCCATCGAGAGAAGCAGTTCGGGGCGGGCCGAATCGCCTTCGGCCCGTACTATACCTACCAGGAGATGATCGACGCCCTCGATATGATCCATGCGGCGTATCCTGATATCACCACTCCGAAGATCAATATCGGAGGTACCTGGGAGGACCGTATCCTCTGGGCGATGAAGGTCTCGGATGATCCGACATACGAGGATCCTGACGAGCCCGAGTTGCTGTTCGACGGTGTCCATCATGCGCGCGAGCCGATCGGCTGCTCGATCTGCATCTATACGATCGAGCACCTCGTGGAGAACTACGGCATCAATCCAGAGATCACTGAGATCGTGGACACGAGAGAGGTCTGGTTTGTGCCGGTGGTGAATCCCGATGGCTATGTGTACAACGAGACATACTCGAGCGGTATGTGGCGCAAGAACAGGAGAGATAACGGCGGCGGCATCTACGGCGTCGATCTCAATCGGAACTACGGGTACATGTGGGGCTATGACAATATCGGTTCCAGCCCGACTCCGTCGAGCGAGACGTATCGAGGTCCCGCTCCGTTCTCCGAGCCGGAGACCCAGGCGATGCGCGACCTGATGGAATCCCACGAGTTCACGTTCTGCCAGGACTACCACAGCTACGGGGATCTCTGTCTCTATCCCTGGGGTTATGACTATATCTACACGCCCGATCACGACATATATGTCGAGCTGGCCGATAGTCTGACGAGGGTGAACAACTACGACCCGGGGACCCCGTGGGAGCTCCTCTACCTCGTGAACGGCGGCAGCATCGATTACGAGTATGGAGAGCAGACGACGAAGCCCAAGATTTTCGGGTTCAGCAATGAGGTCGGGAGCGCATTCTGGCAGCCGGACACGAACACCATCCTCGGCCAGTTCCAGGAGAACCTGGGGGCGAACCTGTTCATGATGAGGGTGGCGGGTTCGGTGGACGTGCACTACAACGGCCACCTCATTGACGATACAGTCGGCGGCAATGCCAATATGCGGATCGATCCCGGGGAGGTAGCAGATCTGATCGTCAAGGTCCGCAACTCGGGTATGGCTGAAGCGAACAATGTGGAAGGGACGATCACGGAGTGGGATCCGTACCTCGAGGTGATCGAGGGTACCTCGAGCTTCGGGGATATCCCGCCGATCGGAACCGGGAATAACGCATCGGATCCGTTTGTCATCCAGATCGCGCACGCCACGCCGGTACCCTATGCGCTGCCGATCGCTATCGAGATCACCGCCAGTGGCGGGCATGCCTGGACCGATACGTTCGAGGTATGGGTCGTCACAACCGGATACGCTGACGATATGGAGGCAGGTGTCGGCGATTGGACACACGAGGCCATCACGCAGGGATTCAACGACGAGTGGCATCTGAGCACAGAGCGGAACCACACCCCCGCCGGCAGCTACAGCTGGAAGTGCGGCGATACGGGGACCGGTCCCTATTCCAATTTCGACGACGCGGGATTGATGACCCCGCCGTTCGGCCTCGATCCCAATTCGACACTCACCATGTGGCACTGGGTGGAGGCCGAGACCTCAGAGGCCTATCCCGGCCGAGCCTACGATGGCGGCATCGTCGAGATTACCGTCGATGGGGGCGTGAACTGGGTAGAGGTTGAACCCGAGGGCGGGTACCCCTACACGTCCCGCGGGACTACAGGCCCGTTCCCCGTCGGTACCCCGCTGTACTCCGGCGCCTATGACTGGAGCGAGGCGGTATTCGATCTGTCCGATTACATGGGGGCAGTGAGACTGAGGTTCCGGTTCGGGAGTGATCAGGGTGTTGTGCGGGAAGGCTGGCATATCGATGACGTCGAGGTGTCGGCTCCTCAGATCGCGACGGTCGAGCTAGCGCCGGACGTGACGATCGTGCCGCGAGGCGGGGTTCTGAGCTACACTGCGACTGTCACGAATCTGACGACGCAGATGCAGAGTTTCTATGCGAGAACCCTCGTGCAGCTCCCGGGGGGCGGAACACGGTATCTGCTCGGCCCGGTGCCGGTGACGCTTCAGCCCAGTGAGGTGCTGGTGGTGCCGGTGTCGCACAACGTGCCGATGATCGCGCCGCTCGGTGAGTATGGGTACACGGCCCAGATAGGGACGCCGCCGAATAACCTTATCGACGACGATACGTTCCTGTTCACGGTCGTCGAAGAGTGACGCGTGACACGGCGTGCTGCCGAGCAGACATGGCGTTGAGCGGGGATCCATGGAGTACGGGGCAGTGGCGTAGGTGGCGATAAGATCCATTTCCCGGGAAGCGGAGATGCTGGTCAGGATGAAAGCGCTGGCCGAATGAGGCCATGTGTGCGGGCTCTGCGGAAGCTGTGAACTGGGTAGGTGGTGGAGGGACGTGTTCCGCAGGAGAGAGAGATGTTGCGTGCCATAGTCCTATCGGTTCTTTGTGCCGTTTGTCTCACCTCGATGCAGAGCCTGTCGGATATTCTGATTGCCACGACAAGTGATCCCAATGCCACTCTGGGCATACCGCGGCACAAGGTGCACGTGTCGCAGAAAAACCCGGACTGGTGGTGGGTTCTGTTCGGCCGGCACCAGGGCAATCTCAAGATGAGCACCGACGGCGGGCTGACCTGGACAGGCCTCGATCCCGACTCGATTACCATTGCCAACTGGCTCGACTACCATGCGATGATGGCCGGTGACGATAAGTCGAACCTCTTTTTCACATTTCCCGAGGCCGGTGACCAGACGCAGCGTTTCAGGCGGATGGATGCACCGGCCCGGACATATGGGGATCTGCGCACTGTCGTAACGCTCGCCACGGTGGCGCCCGGGCACTGGAAACGGGGGTCACTGCTGGCCTCTAGTGGTGGCGATACGGTGTGGGTGTTCACGCGGTCCTCCTATTCGGCGGTGGGGAATGTGCGGTATCACCGGTCGACGGATGGTGGTGCGAGCTGGTATGTGACGCCGGCGGATTCGGGGTATGTTCGCGAGACGGGGTATTCGAACGTGCGGATCGGCTCAGTTGAGTATATGGGGAAGCCGGCGGCGGTGATCTGGTATGATGGGCAGGGGTATCGGTATTACAGGTGGGATGGGTCTGAGTGGGTGGGGCATGCGGATTCGACGATCTACTGGGGGACATGCACGCGCCAGTTCAGCGTTTCGGTGGTAGGGGACAGTACGTTTCATCTTGTGTGGCAGGATACGGACTATTCGGGGTTGCTCCGGCATGCGTGGAAGCATTTTTCGGGAGGCACAGGTGAGTGGCAGTATCGGGTGGTTGATGAGAATCCGGGCAACAACAACTTTCTTCCGATGCTGACGCGCTCTGGTGAGACGCTCTATGTCGTCTATTCGCGTGTTATGGGCGGTCCGAGCGATAGAGCGATCTGCTACAAAGTGTGGAACGGTAACAACTGGAGCATCATGCCGCTCGCGGTCTCGACGGGGGAGAGTAACTGTCGTCATCCTAATGTGCCGCCGAGCGTGCCGGCCCAGGCAACTCATATCCCCGTTATCTGGACGGCTGGTTCGGGCCCGTACAGCGTGATGTGCGGCAGGATACCGGCCCTCCCATATCTCTCTCTGGACGAGGCGAAGTGAGGCAGCGGTTGAAAGAGGGTCTGCGTTGCCAGGACCGCCGCACCGGCGGTCCTGTTTCCTGCATGCAGCAACTGACAATTGGGGGGCCGTTCGCATACAGATGAGCCGGTGTGGGCACTGAGAGGCCGCGCTCAGGTCAATACTCGCGCCGAAAGATGAGCAACCTCGCGGTTCTGCGGATCCCGCGAGGTCGCTCATTTCATTCATCACTGATAGTCAGTGAACTGTCAGTCAGTGACACTCTGCGATCCGCTACGGTGTCACCTCGATGTCGAAGCAGTCCTGATCCATAACGTCATCAGGATAGGTGCCGATCTTCCCGCAGTACGTGTAGGCTCCCAGCGGCGCAGTCGAAGGAATCCGCTGTGTGACTGTCCGGACCCGGGTCTGGTTTGGGCCGAGGGTCACTGTCCTGGGACCTGCCACCGGCCCATAGGGATTGCTGTTCGGGAGAACGACGTCGGCCCACGCGTCGAACACCTGCACCTCACCGGTGTTATTGGTGGCCGTCACCTCGATCTCAAACGTCCCGCCCTGCGGCACTGACGAGGTTCCCGGTGCCAGCTGGAGAGAGACCGCGCCGACCATGAGCGCCTGCACTGCCTCGTACACGTCGATCCTTCCGGCACCATACAAGTTATCCTTGCCCGGGGCACCCAGATCGAGCGCCGTCATCTGGATCGCCTCGCAGAGCATGGCAGGCGTGGCAGAGGGCGCCGCAGAGAGCATGAGGCAGAGCGAACCGCCGAGATGGGGGGTGGCTGCGGATGTGCCGCTGAAGCCGCTGGTATACCCGCCACCCAGCTGCGTCGTCGTCACGTCGGTCGGCGCACTCACGTCGGGCTTCAACAGACCCATCTGGTTCCCGTTGTCGTAGGGGTAGTCCCAGTACTCTGGCGGCATCGGATGAGGATAGGATGGGTAGTACGCCTGGATGTCTTCCCAGGCAGCCGGCCCGCGCCCGGAGTAGCTCTTGATGATGTCGTTGATGTCGGTTGCGCCGCAACCGAGTGTCGACGACAGCCCGCCGATGAGCGTCTGGTCCGGGTGAAGCCACGGCGGCGGGCAATTCCCCGGCGTGGAGATGTTCCAGGGGATGGGGTGCGCCGGATCGCCACCCTGGTTCCCGATCGAATTGGAATGGATGACGCCCGCCGCCAGTTCATACTCGGCCATCTGGCGGAACATGCCGTAATCCGGCTGGTGATAGCCGAACTTGTAGCTTTGTGAACTGGTGACGACATCGGCGCCGTTGTCGGCGGCATACTGGACAGCCGCCCAGGCCGGTCCCTCGCCGCCGCTCAGGAGGATCATGATCTCGGCATCAGGGGCGACGCCGGTCTGGGTCCCTCCGGTTCCATCCCCGGCAGCGATCCCGGCGGTACTGGTGCCGTGGCCGCTCTGGTCCATGGGATCGTTATCGTTGTTGACGAAATCCCACCCCCGCCAGTCATCGATATAGCCGTTGTTGTCGTCGTCTATCCCGTTATTGGGAATCTCACCTTCGTTGATCCAGATGTGGTCAGCCAGATCGGGGTGGTTGTAGTCCGTGCCCGTGTCGATGTTGCCGATGACGACCCCCTGTCCGGTGAAGCCGAGATCCCAGACCTCAGGGGCCCTGATCCGTTCCAGGTTCCAGAGATACTGGTCGCCAGCGCCCACCCTGTGCGGGGTCTTCTCCGGCAGATCGAGGAGGGTCTCGAGGGGGAACGGCTCGTCCCAGTCGATGCTCCGCACTCCCTTCAAACGGGCAAGGCGTTCGATCACCGCGGGAGTGGCCTCGAAGTTGATCGCATTTGCCATCCAGATGATCTGGATGTTGTCTACGTGTCCCGACGCTTCCATCTTCTCGAGATATCCCCGCACTTCCCGTTGGGAGCTCTCCGAGAATCTCTTGAGCTCATCCAGCACGAAGCGGCGTCGCTCGACCTTGCTCATGCCGGCGGCGCGTTCTGACAGGTATCCGGGGTCGAGGTGATTGGTCATCACCAGGTTGACGCGTATCAGCTCGTCTGAGTTGACCATCGCCATCTGTTCGCGAAGGGGAGCGGTGATGCCGACGAACGAGGTCGATGCCAGTGCGCCAAACGCCATCACCATTACGAGAGCTCCGCTCATGACCGCTGCTCGTTTCATGAGAACACTCCTTCTGTTGGACGGTGGATGCCCTGGTCCGTCGAGGGCTTGCCGACTTCTGCTCCTCACCTGGAGAGACCGTGCGGATGCCATCTCCTATTGGCGGGAACAGGGAAATGAGTGACTGTGTTCCCTGGTATGTGGAGTCCGCCGCACGGGGAACGGAGTGACAGCCGCTCCTACCAATAGAGAAGGGCTCGAAATGGGCGGGGCGAGGGCCGTTTCGGGGTTCGTTTCTCAGGTGCGTTGTTAATGGAGGGGGCTCTGGTAGGGATTATAGCAGCAATCCGTCACGATTGTCAACGCCGAAGTCACAGCGCCCACCGCATCCAGCGTCCTTTGCCAGAAAGCGCGTTTCGCGCAGATCGAACGGCGGTCTGGCCCTCGGGGCGCGCACACGAAGATAGTGCTTGATCTCGCGACGATAGTTGTGTATAATCCTGTGAAGCGGGCGCCAGAGGAGCCGGATCGCCCGTGGGCGCGGTTCCTCATCGAAGCGAGGATTGAACCGGAGCAAGCAGAGCGCTCGCGCCCCGAAAGGCGCGCGCGGCAGTAGGAGCGGGCTCTTCCGGCAACCTGTCGGGGTCTGTGAAGTGAGAGGACGAGGTAGCGGCTCATCGTCGTCTGGCGATGTTCCGCGCTGGCCGCCAACACGAAGATAGCGAGAAGAGGTGATGAACAGAAACCGGTTGTCGATTCTGGCTGTCCTGACAATGTTACTCACGCCGACCACGGGCGCTTTGGCGCTCGTCATCCATGTGCCCGCCGAAGAGCCGACGATCCAGGCAGGGATCGATGCGGCAGTCGATGGGGATACCGTGCTCATAGCCGACGGGGTGTACACCGGCACGGGGAACCGCGACCTGGAGTTCACGGGGAAGGCGATCCTCGTGTCCTCCCAGAACGGGCCCGAAGCCACGGTCATCGATTGCCAGGGGACCCCTTCCGATTGGCATCGCGCGTTCCACTTCAACAAGGGGGAGCGCGAATCTTCTGTGGTTCAGGGGCTCGGCATCAGGGGCGGGTACTTTACCTATGATTTCGGTGGGGGGATATTGTGCGAAGGATCCTCGCCGACGATTACAGAGTGCATCCTAGAGGACAACGTGGCCTATCATGGTGGCGGGATTTACTGTGCAGATACGTCGATGGCACTCATCGTGGGGAACCTGTTCCTGAATAACACCGCTCTGGGCACGTGAGGGATCTGTGGCGGCGGCGGGATCCGCTGCGAAGATTCAGCGCCGATCATCGAACGGAACACCTTCCGGGGCAACCACGGGACGACCGGCGGTGCCATCTCGTGCATGCACTCTACTCCAAAAATAAGAGACAATCTGATCGTGGCCAATACCGCTGCCTCTGGTGCCGCCATCGGCCTCATGGGGTCACCGGCACTCGTCGTCAGGAACGTGGTAATGGGCAACATATCGGAGGTGGATGCTGGTGGGCTCTTCTGTGCCGACTACTCCGCGGCGTTCATCGAGCGCAACTGGATCGTCGGCAACAGCAGCGGCTGGTATGGCGGCGGCGTTTCGTGCATCGCGGCGTCTCCGACGTTCGCTCGCAATGTCATCGCCCGCAACAGCTCTCTGTTAGGAGGGGGGATGTATCTCCTCTCGTTCGCATCGCCTGCTATCAATCGAAATACGATAACTGCAAACTCCGCAGATTCCTTGGGAGGCGGCCTCTACGCGTGGGGCTTCAGTTCGCCCGCCATCAATAATACCGTCCTTTGGGGCAATGAGGCTGACGAGATCATAGCGGAGTTCGAGTCGTATCCGGTGGTGACATACTGCGATGTGGAGGGGGGGTGGCCCGGCGAGGGCAACCTCGACGTGGATCCGCTCTTCGTCCTGGCGGAGCGACGCGATTTTCGACTTCTCTGGGGGTCGCTCTGCATCGACGCCGGACATCCGGATTCACTCGATGGGGACGGCACGCGGAGCGACATAGGTGCGTACTTCTTCGACCAGGATGACTATCTGACGCTCTATCTGACGCCTGACACATCTCAGGTCTCTGCCGGCGGGCAGCTCGGAGTGACATACACCGTGATCAACCGCTGGGCACAGCCTGAATTGATGTGGGTGCTCAGTGAGACAGTCCTGCCGGGCGGCGGCACTCGGACCGTTCTGGGGCCGGACCACTACACCCTGCCGGCAGGGGCCGTGGTGCAACGCCACCTCGTTCACGATGTGCCTCTGTCCGCGGTGGCCGGCACGTACGGATATCGCTCCGGCATCGGACTTCCTCCGGCAACGCTGTACGACACGGACAGGTTCACTATCAGGGTGGTGGAGCCGTAGGTGAATAGAAGACGGGCTCCGGCCCCCACCCTGTCTTGGCAAGCCTGGAGGGGGCGAAGTGGAGGGCTGTGGGCGCGATTCGGGCTGTGGAGGGGATATAGAGATGGTTCACAGCGGGTTCTCCTGGGAGAAGGACCGGCTGAACGTCCCCGAGGGGCAAGGGGAGGGAGAAAGACAGTGAGGACGTTGGCGATTATCGCAGGTGTTGGTATGGTGCTCGGGCTGTGTCTCGATCTCTCGGCATTCGTTCTCAGTGTACCGAGCGAGTATCCCACCATCCAGGCGGGAGTCGATGCCGCGGTCGATGGTGATACTGTAGTCGTGGCAGATGGTATGTACACGGGGGACGGAAACCGCGATATCGACTTCTGGGGCAAGGCGATCGTGGTCATGTCGGAGAACGGACCGGAGGCAACGATCATCGATTGTGAAGGTCACAGCTCCGATCCCCACCGTGCCTTCTACCTCACACGTGGAGAGGGTCCGGAGTCAGTGATAAAGGGGTTCACGATCACGAACGGGTGGTTTCCTGGCGGCGGGGGAGGGATTCGATGTGCCCTGGCTTCTTCGCCGACGATCGTCGGCAATGTGATCGTTCGGAATGTGGCGTACTATGGCGGGGGAATCGCCTGTACTGCCTCTGACCCGATCATCGCAAGCAATACCATTGGGGGGAACCAGGCTGACGAAGGCGGCGGGATAGTCTGCTTCTATCACTCCTACCCTACGGTCTTCAACAGCATCGTCTGGAACAACCAGGCAGGGACGGGGAGCAGTATCCACGTGGATCTGAGCAGTGAGCCCATCGTCACCTACAGCAACGTCGAGGGCGGCTGGACGGGGCTCGGGAACCTGGACGAGGATCCGATGTTCGTGCGGGTCGGAAGACGGGACGTACGCCTGCTCTGGCCCTCACCCAGCATCGATGCAGGCCATCCTGATTCCCTTGATCCTGATAGTACGCGGGGCGACATGGGTGCGCTCTTCTTCGACCAGTCGAAGGAGCTGGTGGTCTATGTGACACCGGAATCGAAGTCCGTCGCCGCAGGAGACCGCTGGAGAGTGCTGTACAGCGTCGTGAACTGCCACGATGAACCCAAGTCCTGCTGGGGGATCGTCGAGCTGTGGACACCCGAAGGGGAGCCGTGGCCGCATAATCCGCTGCAGGGTCCGGCGTACACGACCTTCGCGGCGAACTCCTCCTGGCAGACGCTCCAACGGTACAACGTACCGTGGCAGACTCCGCTGGGCACATGGCGTCTCTCGGCCAGCGCGGGATTCCCGGAGGAAGTGTGGGACGAGGATACGATCTGGTTCACCGTGCACGAGCCAGCATCGTCCAGCGGGGAGGAGCAGATCGTCTGGTGAGGCTCCCCCGCAATCGAGAACGAGAGTTTCATCTCTGGCATTGAGCAAATGATCGAGATCGAAATGAGGGCTCCCGCTGTGGGGGCTCTCGTTTTCTGTGGGGGAGATTTTCTCTGAGACGGGTTGCAATGGGCACGTACGGGATCTGCAACAGCGAAGTGATAATGTCGTATTGGGGCAAAACAGGACATTTCTATTTTGCCAAGAACCGGGGATTTCTAGTTTGTCTTTACACGGGCACGTACGGGACCTTGACATGGGTGGCCATGTTATGATAGGATAGCAATGAACATGACGGTCTGCCATGTGGGTGGCGTGCCGTTCGAGGATCGATTCGGTCGTGCCTCGGCCTGGAGTATGTCCGATTCTGCCCGTCGGGTATGCGGCGCGAAGTACCGGGTTCCCGCTCCGAAGCAGTGTCGGACTCATGCTCGATCTCTGACCGGGGAGCGCAGTCTGAGGGAAGGGGGAGGCCGTGAGAGCATTAGCGTGGTTGTGCTGTGCAGTCTTGTGCGTCGGGGTATCCGTGACTGCTCCGGCGTTTGTGCTGCACGTTCCGATAGAGTATCCGACAATCCAGGGCGGCATCGATGCCGCCTTCGATGGGGATACTGTGCTGGTCGGCGAGGGTGTGTACACCGGTGATGGGAACCGCGATCTCGATTTCTGGGCCAAGGCGATCGTGGTGGCCTCGGA
>LJUI01000109.1 GCA_001303705.1 candidate division TA06 bacterium SM23_40 | reverse complement strand
GTAACCTTGGCGTGGCCCTCAATCCTGGTTACTGGAGCAAGCGTGATCGTTCTCATCTGTCCAGCCCCCTATCTCTTGGGCCGCTCAGGTAGCGGCCTGAGCCGATTCTGAGCGCCGATGTACCTGTTCAACAGAGCGCGCCTATCCTCTACCTGCTTGGCGTCCAGCCCGATCGATGAGATAGCGCTCATCATGTCGACCATGGGATTAGCGCCCTTGCGGATCGGACCGAAACACCCACGACACGGCATATGCCCCTTGATACAACGCGGGACGGTCACACCGTTATCTCCCTCCTTGTGGCCACAGCCTGCCAGAGTCACGGGCCCCAGGCACAGGTACCCCTGCTCCATGAAGCACCTTGTGTGCTCGTAGGGTTCCCCAAGCTTGAAGTCCACCGAGTCCAGGGTCCTCTTGATCGCGCCGCCCGCTGCTTTCTTCTCGCGCTTCAGCGGACACTCGTCACAGACGCTGCGCTCGGGAAGCTTGAAGGACTTGCCCTCCAGGAGCGCAGTCAGTGCCTTGACAATAAGATCGGGGTTTGTGGGACAGCCTGGAATGTAGACATCCACGGGGACGATCTCATCGACGCCGTACACCCTGTCCAGCAGCGGCGGGATGTTCTCCGCAGGAGTGTCGCCGGGCTCCGTCGTCTTCGACTCCCTGTACACCTTCTGATACAGGGCCTCCAGAGGGAACATGTTCGCGAGGGCGGGGATCCCTCCGTAGCACGCACATGAACCGAGGGCAATCAGCGTGCCGCACTTCTTCCTCATCTCCTCGGTGACATGCTTCTCCTTCTCGTTCCTGACACCTCCGGAGATGATCCCCACATCCGCCTCGGGGATTTCGAGCTTTTCTCCTTCCCCCGTCTGCCCGTAGTACTTGTGGTCCATCAACACGGGCATATGGACAAAGTCGAGCCAGGATCGTGACCTCACATCCTCCACAGATGTTCAGCCACTCTTCTGCCACTTTTACTGGCATGATACCCTCCTCCCTCTATCGGAGACTCGATCACCTACACAGGATCGTCGGCTTTCTCGGCAAGTAGCCGCTCGACTGTCTCTAAGAGAAGCTGCGGTTCGAGAGGCTTCTCCATGAATTCGTCTATGGGGAAAAACTTCGGGTGTTTGGGGTCGCCCGGGAAATCGAACCCCGTCTGTTCACGTACCGATGTCGCTACGATGATGGGTATCCTCTGGTAGCGTGGATCCTTCCTGATCCCCCGTGCGAAGGTAAAGCCTTCGGCGAACCTCCTCATCATGATGTCTAAGATGATGAGGTCGGGGATCTCTTCCTCCAAGCGTTTCAGCCCCTCGTCCTCGTTGTAAGCGCAGCTCACCTCGTACTGTCCCGTCTCGAGGATCGCTTTCGTGGCGTCCACGAAATCCGGATCATCATCGATGACTAGTATCCGAGCTCTACTCATTGTCCTCGCGCCACTAGCAGTTGCTGTCGCACGTCTCCTTCCACCCAGCCCCTCTTCTCAACCTCCCTCGACTACCACCTCCTTAACGACCCTCCGCGTGTAGAGGAGCACTGTACCCTCCTCCGGCCAGACGCGCACATCGAAACTCTTGCCTCGGTATTCCTTCTCCTTCGCCCTGGCGCTCTCCTCCCTGTCGTACTGTTCCCCGTCCCAGAAGTATTTCTTGCCCTCGAAATACCGCACTCTCTCTGGCATCTCTCGAATCCTTTGAAAGATCTCCGCTATCCAAAGCCTCAGACAGGGGGAGCCCAGCCAGAGCCTCAGGCCTTATAGGGGCTGGGGCCGAGCTCACGAACAGTCTCGGTCATCTCCCGAACCACCTCGGCGAACCTCGGACCCTCGGACGCCGACACCCATTCCAGTCTGAATCGCTCGGGCTCCACGCCGAAATCCTCCAGCATGAGCTCGATGGCTTCCTTTCGGCCCTCCGCTCTTAAATTGCCTTCGAGGTAATGACAATCTCCGGGATGACAGCCCAAAATCAAGACGCCATCGGCGCCTTTCGTGAGCGCGTCGATGACCAGGTTCGGATGCACCATCCCGGAGCACATGACCCGGATGATCCGCAGATTCGTAGGATATTGAACTCGGGACACACCTGCAAGATCGGCCCCTGCGTACGAACACCAGTTACAGCAGAAGGCGATGATGATCGGTTCGAGTTCCTCGTTCGCCATATCCCGCAGAGTCCTTTCTTAGGCTACCTCCAAAGCAGCGTCTACCATCGCGCTCAACTGCTCCAGCCTGAAGCTGCGGATGTATATGCCCTTCTTGGGGCATGTTGCCTGACAAACGCCGCAGCCCTTACAGAGCGCTGCATCTCGTTCTATGCCCTTCTTGATACTCCCTTCATACATGTATTCGATCAGCGACAGCGCGTTGTACGGGCAAGGATCGATGCAGTAGGCGCACCCGTCGCAGTTCTCATCCACCACCTCGGATATGGTCGCCTCCAGCGCGATCTCGTCCTTCGAGAGGAGGGTAGCCGCCCTGGCAGCGGCGGCGTCCGCCTGAGCGATACTCTCCTCCACCGACTTGGGACAGTGAGCCAGGCCGCACATGAAGACACCGTCCGTAGCGAAGTCCACCGGTCGCAACTTCATGTGCGCCTCGAGGAAGTATCTATCCTGATTAAGGGCTACCTTGAACAGCTTGCTCACTTCCTCGGTATCGCCCCTGGGCACAATGGCAGCAGCCAAAACCACCATGTCACAGTCTATGTGAACGGTAGCATTCAGAACCGGGTCCAGAGTGGAGACACGCAGCCCACCATCGCTCGAGGATACCCGAGGTTTCCGATCCTCCTCGTAGCGGATGAAGCGGACGCCCCTTTCCCTAGCCTCTCTGTAGTACTGTTCGTACAAGCCGTACGTCCTGATGTCACGATAGAGTACGGTTACGGCCATGTCCGGACGCAACTTCTTGAGGGCGAGCGCGTTCTTCACCGCTTGCGAACAACAGACTCGGCTGCAGTAGGGCCGTTCCTCGTCTCGCGAGCCGACACACTGAATCATGACAACCGATTTCAGCTCCTGCAGCTCCACCCTGTTGCTGGAGATCCACTCCTCCAGGGTAACCTGTGTCAGCACCCGCGGATGCTCTCCGTAGAGGTATTCGGTCGGTTCGTATTCCGTCGCGCCCGTGGCGACGATAGCCACACCGTGCCCCACCCGCTTCTGCGTGCCGTTACGCGAGATCGTGGACGTGAAATTCCCCACCGACCCCTCAACCTCCGACAGCGTGCTTCCCACATAGACGGTTATCCGCGGATGAAACTCGATCCTCTCGATAGTCTGAGTCAGTGTCTGCTGAGGATTTCCGCCGTTAAGCAGGCTGTGGATGTGCCTGAAGTTCCCTCCCAGTTCTTCCTCTTTCTCAACCAGATGCACCTGGAACCCCTGGTCGGCGAGGTTGAGAGCGGCCGTCATGCCCGCCATGCCTCCGCCGATCACAAGGGCTGCGTTGTTCACTTTCAGGCTGCTCTTGTGCAGGGGTTCCAGAGTCCTCGCCTTAGCCACCGCCATCCGCAGTAGGTCCTTCGACTTCTGGGTTGCCTTCTCGGGCTCACGCATGTGCACCCACGTGCACTGATCGCGGATATTCGCCATCTCGAACAGGTACTCGTTGAGACCCGCCTCCCGACAGGTGTTGCGGAAGAGAGGCTCATGGGTCCTCGGGCTGCACGACGCCACAACCACACGGTTGAGGTCGTGCTCCGCGATCATCTGCTTGATCCCCTCCTGAGTGTCCGTCGAGCAGGTATAGAGATTGTCCTCTGCGTAGACGACGTCGGGCAGTGTCCTCGCATACTCGACCACCGACGGCACATCGGCGACTCCGCCGATATTCTTGCCACAGTGGCAGACAAACACACCGATACGCGGTTCCTGGCCCGTCACGTCCTTTTCGGGCGGATACTCCTTGCCTCTGATCAACGAGCCTCGTGCCTCTGCCAGAAGCGCCATCGCCTTGGAGGCACTAGCCGAGGCCTCCATCACCGTCTCCGGGATGTCCTTAGGCCCAGCGAATGGGCCACAAACATAGACCCCAGGTCGTGACGTCTCGACGGGAGCGAGGCCTTGTGTGGCCGCGAAACCGTGCTGATTGAGGTCAATGCCATACATCCGCACCAGGTCATGCGCGTCCTGAGGAGGCCCAAGACCGGTGGAAAGCACGACCATGTCAAACTCTTCCGTGACGCGCTCGCCATCCTCCCCCTGATAGGTGATCTTCAAGTTGTTGTTTTCGGCGACTTCCTTGATCGACGAGGGCGAACAACGCACGTACCTGACGCCCAACTCCTTGGCACGATTGTAGTACGCATCGAACCCCTTGCCGTATGCACGCATGTCGATGTAGAAGATCGTGCATTCGAGGTCTGGCTCGTGCTCCTTGGCAATCACAGCCTCTTTCGTGGCGTACATGCAGCAGACCGAGGAACAGTAGTTCCTGTCTACCTCTCGCGATCCGACGCACTGGATCCACGCGATCCTGTTGGGATGCTTCAGGTCAGATGGCCTGAGCACCTTCCCAACATACGGCCCGCTGGCGGAGAGGATGCGCTCGAACTGCAGGCTCGATATGACGTTCGGGTATCTGCCGTAGCCGAATTCCTTCTTGAGCTCAGGATTGAATTGCTCGAATCCTGGGGCCAGGATAACCGCACCAACGTCGATCTCTTCGGTCTGATCCTCCTGGTCGAAGTCAATCGCCCCAGCGTCGCAGAAGTTCTCACACGACCTGCATACGTCGTTGAGCAGGTGCATGCAGGTATGGGGGTCGATCGTCGCCACCTTCGGTATCGCCTGAGGGAACGGTACATAGATGGAAGATCGCGGTGCCAGGCCCGCATCGTAGTCAGCGAGTATCGGCCTGGGTTCCCTCAGGGTGACCTTGGATAGATCGACTACGTCAACCGGACAGACGACTTGACAGGCACCGCAGGCCATACAGATGGGAGAGTGCTTGTCATAAGGAGTCGAGATCTTCCGGTCTGCACCGCGGTTGAGGAAAGTGACAGCGCCAACGCCCATTCGTTCCTGACACACCCTGGCGCACAGTCCGCAGAGGATGCAGTCCTCGTTCTTCTTCGGGAAACGAGTGTCCTCGAGTCCCAGACTGCTCGCGAGCTGCTTCAGCGCCACTGCATCCGGACAGCGCGCAAGCAATAACTCGACCATCATCCGGCGAGTTTTGAGCACCCTTTCCGTGTCGGTCTTGACGACGAGGCCCTCCTGCGCCGGATAGACGCAAGACGCCTCGATCTTCGAGCCCCGCGGCGTCTCCAATTCCACAAGACACACACGGCAAGCGCCGTAAGGCTCCAAGGACTTGTGATGACAGAGAGTGGGGATCTTGATGCCGAGCTTCTCCGCAGCCTCGATGACCGTCGATCCCTTCTCGACCTCGACCTCGATCCCGTTAATCGTCAGTCTCACCATGTCATATACCCTGTGCAGAGTATGACTAGCTAACGTCCGCTCGGGCCCAGCCTCAGCCCTCGTCTCGCTCCGTATCTAGCGTGTCAAACCGATACACAGCGTCGTCTGTCCTGTGCTCGTATCGGAGCTGCAATTCCGGCCTTCCCGCCATCAGCGTGCGTATCGTCTCCAACATATCTCCCAAAGGCTTGCGGTCCGGATGACTGTGACGGAACGTGGCCCTGACCGTCGTTCCCTTCCCTGGCTCAGATACGATCTCGAACTGTCCCTCGCTCTCTCGCGCGGCCTGTGCCAGCAACGGAATGCCCAAGCCGACTTGCCGTGTCCTCTTCGTCGTGAAGAAAGGATCAAGGACTCTTTCCCGAGTCTCCGGATCCATTCCCGCGCCGTCGTCCCTGATCTCGATTACCAGCAGGTCCTCTGTCGTGTCCTCGACGATGAGAATCTCAACGCGCTGCGCCGACGAAGCCAGCGAGTTCTCTGCTATGTCCAAGACATGAAGCGCGAGATCCTCCATCTATCCACGTACTACCAGCCGACCGTGCTCGCCCCTGAGCGCCATCGCAATCTCGCTGAGCGTTACCTCCGCGACGCGAAAGCACGTAGAGGTCTTGCCGATGTCATTCAACGAGTGGGCGTCAGAGGACCTCACCACCGGGAGATCCCCCCAGCTGTCGAATGACGCGTACGGCGACAGCTCCACACCGTCCAGTGGAAGCCCCTCGGGGATGAAGCCGAGCTGTCCGACGAGGCCGAACCGCTCGCGGTCGATATGAGCTGCGATGGCCAAGCCTCCACAGTCATGGATCACTCTCACGGTCTCTTCCAGCGAGAAACTCGTCGCACCGATCAAAAGCTTCGTGGTGCAGTCCACAACGTTATCGCACTCGTCAACGACCACCTGGAACCCGAAAACATCCGGATCATTCTCGCCCGCCAAGTTCTCGTACACGCGGTCTTGAAGGCGCATTACCTGTCCCTCATCAGCGAAGAGACCGAGAATGTGCACCTCCTCACGAGTGGTGACCTCCATTCCGGGTATGATGGTGAGGCTCTCCCTCTGCCCAGCTCGCAGCACAGCACCGACGTTCTCGGCCGAGTTGTGGTCACATATCGCGATAGCATCTAAGCCTATACATTTCGCCTGCTTCACGATCGCCGTCGGCACCATCTCGAGCTCAGCGCAGGGTGAAAGGCAGGTGTGCAAGTGCAGGTCCGCTCGCAGCTGCCTCATCACGTCGCCCCGCGTGGCACCCGGCTTTGCTAGGGGATCCCGCCGATCCCCAACTCATAGAGCTTGCCAGCCACTTCAAACGTAGGCAGTGGCGTCACCATGATCGGTATACCTTCGCTCTCCGCCTTCTCGATAGTCTCTGCCTCCGGCTCTCTTCCGTTCACCAGCACGATTCCGGCGAGCTCATTCATGCTGGCCACTGCAACGATGTTCTGATGGATCTGCAGTGTGACCCAGAGGTTTCCCTTCTTGGCGTGGGCGATCACATCGCTCATCAAATCGCTTGCGTATCCTGCAGTGACCTCCGTATCCAAATGCCCGCTCGCGGTTCGGACCGCGAGACCGAGCTTCTCGACTATTTCGGCCAGCCTCACCTTTTCCTCCCCGTCAGGATCGCGATTTTGATCTGGGTGCCTTTGCCCGGGGCCGAGATGATCTCCATCTCGTCCGCACACTTTTGCATATTGACCAGGCCCATCCCGGCACCGAAGCCGAGCTCTCTCACCCACTGCGGGGCCGTCGAGTACCCGGGTTGAAGGGCTTTCTCGACGTCGGGGATTCCCGGGCCCGAATCCGTCACATGCACGGTTATCCGCCCTGGCTCGAGCCTGACCGAGATCCTTCCCCCCTCTGTGAACACGATGAGGTTCATCTCCGCCTCGTAAGTGGCTATCGCCACACGGCGGACCACCCCGGGGTCCAAGCCGAGACGTTTCAACGTGCGCTTCAGTCGACTTGAGCTTTCCCCGGCTCGCTCGAAATCACGCCCGACGACGTCATACTCGAATGCCAGCGTGGTCCTGTCGGCCACGATGTCTTCGAAGATGTGACTGGCGCGGTACCGATGTATCTCCTCCTCGTGATAGTCGATCTCCAACTTCTTCAGCAGCCCCTCAACGATATCGCCCTTGGTGATCACACCCACCAGCTTGCCGCTCCGCCGCTCGACCACCGCGAATCGCCCAAAACCCGATGTCTCGAATTTGCTGACCGCGTGCACTAGCGGCTCGTCATCGTAAAGAGTCTCGACGTTCCTCGTCATTTTATTCTCGATCAGCGAGTCCCCTTCCCTATCATAGAGCCACTTGATGAAGTCCTCGAGACTGATGATGCCCACCAGCCGATCCCCATCCACCACGGGGGTTCCCGAGATCCGCTTGTCGCGGAAGATCTCCCTCAGCTCGCTCATCGGCATCTGCGGTCGAACGGTGATGACGCTCCGGCTCATCACCTGGCTGACCTTCATCTCATAGACCAGCTCCTGAACCCTGGTGAACGGCATTATCCTGCACCACCGCTGCTAGTCCGTCGACTCAGACACCCCAATGAGTCCACGCCTGTACAAACGGCCGCAGCTCTCAAACATCGGCAGCCTGGTCCACAACAGGGGCAACTCCTGTCTTTTCGCCATCTCGACGGTCTCCTCATCCGGCCTCTTGCCCCGGACAAAGCAAATGGCCACGATGTCCGCCATCTCCGCCGTGCGCACTACCTGCTGGTTGGTCAACCCTGTCAGCAGAAGCGAACCCGGCTTACCGTAGGCGAGCACATCGCTCATCAGGTCCGCCCCACAGCCCATGCTCACCTCTAGCGACAGCAGGTGTGCCCCCGCCAGCACTTCCGCGCCGAGGATATCCCTCACCTCTTCTAGCGTCATCTTCTCAGCACCAACCTCAGAACCGACCGATGTCTCACCTGTCACTACACGTTCCGTAGTCACTATCCTCTCCATTCATCCCCTGGCCTCTTTGTCACACCTGACACAGCGCCTCGCTTCCGCCACCGCCATCTCCTCAGTGAAGCCCAACTGCACTTCCCTGAAGCTGCCTTCCCGTTCCACCACCGGTAGCTCTGGCATTGCCGGCTTATGCAGTTTCGCCACCTCAGCGTCGCTGAGTTCGACCGCGTCGACGTCCATCACCGGCCGTGTCACGCTGTACTCCCTCTGCACTGGCCGTCCCTCGATGTGTCTCTGTATCATTCGGGCGACGGTCTTTCCATGAGCCATTGCTTGCACGACCGTGGATGGTCCCGTGACCACGTCGCCGCCGGCGAAGACTCCCTCCATTCCGGCGTACAACGTCTCTGGATTGACTTCGATGGTGTTCCAGCGGGAGAGCTGAAGTCCGCCTTCCCCTGCTACACACATCACGTCAGGCTCCTGGCCGATCGCCGGGATCAAGGTGTCGATCTCGACCGTGAACTCCGATCCCTCAATCGGAACCGGCCGCCTCCTGCCACTCTGGTCGAAATCGCCCAACTTCATCCTCACGCATTCGATGCCCCTCAGCGTCCCATTGTCCGATAGCACCTTGACCGGGGCGACCAGCAACTGAAGTTCGATTCCTTCCCGGTCCAGCTCTTCGATCTCCTCCTGCGCCGCGGGCATCTCCCCTCTTGTTCGCCTATACAGTACCTTGACATCCTTGCCCAGACGCCTGGCGACTCGCGCTGCATCGACCGCGGCATCCCCACCGCCGATCACAGCCACCTTCTGTCCGATCTCGACCTCTTGCCCAAGGTTGATCGCACGTAAGAACTCGACCGCATCCATCACCTGGGGAGACTCCTCGCCCTCGATTCTCAGCTTCAGTCCCTTATGAGCCCCCGTGGCGACGAAGACGGCCTTGTACTGTTGCCTTAGATCAGCGATTTGCACGTCCCGTCCTACCGCCGTGTTCGTCCTGATCTCGACGCCCACTTTCTTGATGAGATCGATATCGTAGTTCAGGATATCCTTCGGCAACCGATAGTCCGGGATCCCAGTCGCGAGCATACCGCCGGCAACCGGAAGCGCCTCGAAGATCGTGACGCGATAGCCCTCGAGGGC
>LJUI01000108.1:8663-10594 GCA_001303705.1 candidate division TA06 bacterium SM23_40 | reverse complement strand
TCCAGACGGGGGGCACTGACATGGGGGAGGCGATAGCAGCGCTGGGCGCGGCGTCCGATCGGTACCCCGAAAGCTGGTGGCTCCGCCGCGATCTGGGATACGCACATATGCTCGCCGGGGAGCTCGGGCAGGCCGAGCGGGAACTGGAAAGGAGCCTGACCCTGCGGGTCCACCCCGAGACGCTGTACCTGCTGGGCCGCATCCACGAGCTGACCGGCAGGGTGGACGAGGCATACCGCACGTACGAGACCCTATTAGACATAGCGCCCGGCTACGCCGACGTCGAAGCGCGCATCGGCTCGCTTCACCCGTAGGGCAGTCACGCGCCCGCGGCTCTCGGGCAACATGCGATACTGCGAGTGATCCGCTACACTGCCGATCATCGCGCGAGCCACTGGCCGGGCCATCGCAGCACGCCTTCCGGTGAGGGCCCATACGGACCATAGTTCGCCTCCGGGATGCCCCGATCGTGACAGAGCGGGAGAGGTTCCGGGCGTGGAGCGAACCAATCGGCCGGTCTGAAGCCTGCAGGCCTGCTCGTGTGCACACGCGGTTCTGCTCTCACATCCGGGGCGAGCTTGACGTTGTTGCCGTTTCACAGTATGTTAGGGCAGGCGGAGAATCCGACACACGGGTAGCAATCTTCCCTCTGTGAGCAGGATGCTGCTCCGTTCGCCGTGGGCACGACATCTCCGCGCATCGAGGAGAGGTCTGTGGCTGCCCTTCATCTGGCTGTTCCGTGCTCCCGAGGTGCATTAACAGAAATCCCCCGGAGAAGAGGGCTGTGAAGAAACGCTTGGCCTGTCTCGCAGTCGTTGTTGTCCTTTCCCTTATCGTCTACCGCCTCACGCTGGCGCCGACGGTCATCGCGGGCGACAGCGGAGAGCTCATCACAGCGGCGGTTCACCAGGGAGTTCCTCATCCTCCGGGATATCCGCTCTTCTGTGTCGTCGGGAAGCTCTTTACGCTCCTCCCGTTCGGGAACGAGGCCTTCCGCCTCAATCTCATGTCCGCCGTGGCGATGACGGCTTCGGCAGTGATAGTCTTCTTCATCGTCCTCCTTCTCGGACAGCCACTCACGGCGGCGACCGCGGCATCGCTCATCTTTGCATTCTCGGGGAGCATCTGGTCGCAGGCCTCCGTTGCCGAGGTGTACGCGCTCTATGTGCTCTCCGCATCGCTTGTCCTTCTCGTGTCGCTCCACTGGGTACAGCGAAGGAGCCCGCGCTCCTTCCTTCTTCTCGGATACGTCTTCGGCCTCGCCCTCGTCGCTCACCTCGGCTCGCTGATGCTCGTTCCCGGGTTGTTCATGATGGCTGTGGCGGGGCGCGGGAGCGAAGATGTGAGGAGGCCGGGAAGGGGAGGCCAGGTGGCAGCGCTTCTCCTCGTCGTGCTTGCGATATCGGCGTATCTGTACCCTCTGTTCGCGTCGCTCCACGATCCCCCGCTCGACTGGGGTGATCCGGAGACGCCCTCCCGTCTGCTCGCATTCGTCTCCGGGAGGGCGCATCGATCGGCGGCAGTCGGTCTGCTTGCGGGGGGCGCCCTCATGAGGCGGCTCACCCACCTCCTGCTCGCCCTGTGGAACGACCTCTCTCTTGCCGTTCCGCTGGCCGCGATCGGCCTCTGGTCGCTCGTCAAGAGCCGCCAGTGGTGGCTCGTGCGCGCCTTTGCCATCTTCATCCTGTTCGATCTCGTCTATGCGCTGTGGCTGAATGTCGTGCCACTGGAGGCGACCCCGTTCCTCCTCATTACGACACTCCTCCTCGTGGTCCTGGCGGGGATCGGCATCGGCACGCTCTTCTCCTACTCGCGCAGGGGAGGATCGAGAATCAGGCCGGCGCTCGTCTCGGTGATCGTCGTATTCATACCGATCTATTCGTTGTTGGCGAACTGGGCCCGTGCCGACCGGAGTCAGGATTACGTTGCCT
>LJUI01000108.1:0-8631 GCA_001303705.1 candidate division TA06 bacterium SM23_40 | reverse complement strand
GGAGTACTCGAGACCCTCGAGGATCGGGCCGTCCTCTTCGTCGAGGGCGACAACATCAGTTTCCCTCTGTACTACCTCGCCATGGTCGAGGGTGAGCGGGCTGACGTTACGATCTGCGAACGCGAGGGAGTCGTGGACGGGGCGTTCTACGCTTCAATACCGCGGGACGCCCGCGGTGAGGATCGGGACCGTGTCCGCGCCGCGGTGGAGACGGGCTTCATCGACACGACCGACGTCCCGGTCTACTATGTGACTGATGGGGTGTACCGCCATCTCGCGGAACGAGGCTATGGGCTGCTCCCCTGGGGGCTCGTCTACCGCGTGATTCGCCCCACAGAGCAGGTCGAGATCTCGCAACTTCCCCGGCTGCCCGGGCTCCGCAATCTGGGAGACGAAGACGCTGTCCATGATTTCATGTCCCGGGACCTGCTCGTCACGTACCATCTGCGGCGCGGTGCGCAGCTCCTGTTGCGGGACGACACGACGGGAGCGCACCTCGAATTCCGAAGGGCTGGGAGGCTCGCCGACGGGAACGCCTGGGCGATGAACAGCGTGGGTACGGATCTCCTCGATGCTGGCTGGGTGCGCGAGGCAGTGCCCTACTTCGAAGGAGCGATCGCCAGCTCGAGCCTTCCCCGTGCCGACTACTACTACAACCTCGGCCTGGCGCGGCTCCAGCAGCACGATCCCGGTGCCGCGGTCGGGCCGCTCGAGCGGGCACTCAGCCTCGATCCCTCGTCGATCGACGTGCGGTACAATCTCGGTTCTGCCTACGGCTGGCTGGGGGATCATGCGCGGGCACGCGAGCTCTTTGTGTGGGTCATTGCTCGTTCTCCCGATGACCCAAGCGCTCTATTCAATCTTGCCCTGGCCAATGCCGCGCTGGGCCGTCTCGATGAGGCATACGCCACCTACACAAGAGCTGTGGCACTCGATCCTGAACTGGAACGTGCGAGGGTGCTGTTCGAGCGGGCGCGGATGAGGGGCGTTGAGCAGTACGCGCCCCCCGGCGGTTTGTCAGGACAGGGGTCGGAGATGCCACCTCCCGAGGATCGAGAGAGGGTAGAACCATGAGTCCACTTGCTCCCGCAGCGGTCAGGTCCGCATCGAAAGATAGCCAGTCTAGTGGAGTGCCGCCGCCGGAAGGGACGAAGATATCGCCTGCGGCCTTTCGCGTTCTTCTCGTCTGCATCTGTCTATTGGTCTCTATCCTCTTCATCCAGGAGATGCTCACGTACACCGCAGGGCGCTGGGTCGCACCGCTCGACGACTCGTATGTCTCCTTCCAGTACGCGCGGCAGCTCGCCACCGGCCATCCGTTCCAGTACAACACGGGCGACCCTCCCAGCACCGGCGGAACGAGCCTCCTCTATCAACTCGTGCTCGCTGCGGCGTATCTCGTCGGGTTCAAAGGACAGGGGCTTGTCGCCTTCTCTTACCTCTTCGGCGTCCTCACCTTCGTCATCGCCACACTCTATGTCTTCCGTCTGGGCGTCGCCTTCGGAGGGCATCGGATCGGCATGGCCGCCGGCATCCTGTTCATTGCCAACGGGGCCATCGCATGGGGGTTCTTCAGCGGGATGGAGGTGGGGCTGTACACGCTGTTCGTGGTCGGTATTCTGGCGACAATCGCCGGCTCCCGTGGTGAGATACGATGGCCGGTATCCTTCCTCGCGTGCGGATTGGCTCTCACGAGGCCCGAGGGGTTCTTCATCGTGCTGCTCATGGTGGGCGCACTTCTGTGGAATCATCTCTTCTCCCGGGCGCCGGATGTGGCCGCGGGGCCGAGACGCTCGACGAGAGCTCTCGTCTGGCTGGCGATTCCCGTGGCCGCGGGCCTTGCCACACTCGCCCTCAATCTCCTGCTGACCGGCCGGCTGGCGCCTAGCTCCGGCCAGACAAAGATGATCCATCAGTGGGTCCCGCCCCTCGAGTCGATTCGAACCTCCTTTCAGTACCTCGCCGATGTGATGAAAGGTATCTTCGCGGGCTCCTATCCTGACAACGTTGCTGTAGGGCTGTTGGGGGAGGGGGTGTCGACCTACTTTCCTCCGCTCACGTTCCTGTTTTTCCTCCTCGGCATCGTCTTTGTCCTGTTGCACGAGCTCACATCGAAGCGGGCCGGGTGGGCGGTCATTTCGGCCCTCTGGCTTGTGGGAGGCATCGGGCTGGTCGCATTCACCACGGCGCGGGGATTCCAGCGCCACCGTTACATCCTGCCCTACTTCCCGATCATCCTCGCCTTCGTGCCGATCGGCATCAGCTGGGTGGCGCGGGTCCTCGGCGAACGTTCCGGCCTCCGGGACTACCACATATTCTGGGCGGTCATGTCATTCTTCATCTTCTTTTCGGTCTGCTCAATCGCGCCGGCGATTTCAGCGCATGTCGCGGAAAGCGGGACGAGCCTGATACAGTATGAGGCAATGGCCCACTGGATCGATGGAAACCTCCCCCTGGGGCGTGCGGTGGCGGTAGTAGACGTGGGGATACTGAAGTACTATGGGAACCGGCCCATCGTCGATATCGTCGGCCTCGTCTCCCGGCCGTTCATGGGGGCGATGACGACCGGTTGGGGCACGGTCTGGGAGGTGTTCGAGCACATGCCGATGAAAGACCGCCCCGCATACCTGGCTATCCAGGACGTGGCAAAGGTGAATTTCCCCGGCATTGACGACCTGCTTCGTATATGGTCCACACAGGTCTGCGTAGCAGGAGAGCCGTTTCACACGCACCTTGCGCTGTACCGCGCTGACTGGCTGAACATCGGCTCGGGAACGATGCCCCTCGATCCCTACATCTCGGGGGAGGTGGAGGGCCTCGATCTGACGGATGAGCTGGATGCGGCCTACCTCCCCAGCGAGGCGGGCCATTCGTATGAGAACTACGTCACCGCTCCGGGGACGAAGTTCTGGACTTCGCTGGCCCTGCTGGCGAGCCCCTCGCACGGGGACGTACCGGTCGCCGATGGCGGGAGATATGTCTGGGGCGCCGAGCGGTTCACCATGCGCACCGTTCCCGGCCGCGATCTCGTGCTCGTGACACGAGTTGCAGCCAGGGCGAATCTGCTGACGCTCGTGTACGGTACGTTGATACTACGGGGGCTGGGAAGTGCCGAGGAAGAGCCAATTCAGGTCTTCGTAGCTGGAGAGAAGGTCGGTGAGTGGCTGCCGCCGCGCCAGGCCGAGACCTGGGAAGAGCGGATGGTACGGATCCCCGGGTCTATGATCGACGGGGAGGAGACGACCATCGAGCTCTCCGGTCGGTTTCACTCCTTTCATCACTGGTCGTTCCAGTGATGCTGTTTCGCACGCTGCGATAGATTTTCGCATGATGCGAACATCTGTGGGCAGATCGATGATCAGCAGGCGCATGAGCATCGGCGCGCAACTTCCACCATGACATTGGCTTATGAGCATCGAGATTGCATCCGTCCTGTTGGCACAGGATTTGCTACTAGTCATAGGTGAGCGAGCTACCCGCTCGCGATATCGATGGAGAGTCACAAAAAACCCACAGGTAAGGAGGTGAGAGGACAATGCGTAGCGAACGTGGTTTCACCCTGATCGAGCTGATGATCGTCGTGGTCATCATCGGGATCCTGGCCGCAATCGCGATCCCGAACTTCATCAGGATGCAGGACCGTGCCAAGGAGGCATCGGTCAAGGCGAACATGCACACGGCGCAACTCGCTGTCGAGGACTACGCGGTGATGAATGATGGCAACTATGCTGGTCACACCAACATTCACACCACGCTCGCGGCCATGTTGCCGACGAACTTCAAGAATCCGTTCACCGGCGCCACGGGCAGCGGTGCGATCACATCAGGCAGCACTGCAAACGCTCAGGGCGTTGTCTACTACGACCACGCCACGTACGGAGCCACCGGGTACACGATCCAGGGCTACGGCAAGAGCTCGGTTCTTACCCTCACGCTCACGTCTGGCCAGTAATCGAGCATTCCTGGCGGATGGCGCGCAGAGGAGGCGGCAGGCCGATGGGCCTGCCGCCCCTCACACGTGCGCGCGGTCTGGCGTGATCGTCGTGTGGTCCTTCCCGGGACAGTCGTCCTGTAGCGCTTGAGGTCAGTGGGGGGCCTAACAAGCGAAAACTCTGGTAGCCCTTGCGCTACATGAGGATGGTGCACATATTTGATTGGAGTGTGCCCCTCAGTTCAGAGAGGGTCGACCATTTCAGAGGTGACAGGAGTAACGTGCTGTGTCAGAACGTTTGCGCCTTGTCAGACTGAAGGATGAATTCGGCTTCACGCTCGTGGAGATGATGGTGGTCCTGGTGATAATGGGCATTCTGGCAGCGATTGCCATCGGGGGTCACATCAATCTCCGGAACAATGCGCGTGAGGCGTCGGTCAAGGCGAATATGCACACACTCCAGATAATGGTGGAAGAATACTGCACCGCACACGACGGCAATTACGCGGCGGATACCTATACATTCACAGTGGAGTCGCCACGCAACTTCTCCAATCCATTTTCCGGAGGGAACGCGCTCGGGAACTACGACAGTCTGACTGAGGGAGAGGTGGGGTATGACCACGACACTTACGGATCAGGAGTGTACAGGATCCGTGGGGCAGGCAGAGGAGGGACGCTGCTCGCCCTCACGCTTACGACTGGCACCTAGGTTGCTCCAGGGGAAGGGGAGCGATCTCTCGACGATAAGCCGGTGCGCGCGACGTCGGCAGTTCTGGCCATATGGGCCTGGCCGATGACGGCGACACTGGCTTTTCTTTTCGGGCTCGCGCTCGGGAGCTTCGTCAACGTCGTCATCTACCGGCTTCCGAGGAGGATGTCGCTCGTCCGCCCGCGATCCCTCTGTCCGGAGTGTGGGACGCCCATTCGGGCGCGCGACAATATCCCCCTGCTCAGCTATCTCCTCTTGCGGGGACGATGTCGGGACTGTGGAGCGCGGATCGAGGCCCGCTATCCCTTAGTAGAACTGGCCGCCGGCCTGCTGGTCGTCGGCATCTATCTGAAGGTCGGCCTTTCACCAGCGCTCGTTCTGTACGGGATCTTTGCGCTCATCCTGCTCGCCATCTTCTTCATCGACCTCGCCACGATGCTCATTCCCGACCGGCTCACATTGCCGGGGATCGGCATCGCGCTCATCTGGCACGTGGTCTTCGACCGGGCGGAGATGCTGCAGTACCTTGTGGGTCTGTTGCTCGGCGGCGGCCTGCTGCTCATCATCGTCCTGGTGGGCCGCCTCGTGTACCGGCAGGAGGCGATGGGTCTGGGTGATGTCAAGCTGGCCGCGATGGTGGGTGCTTTCCTCGGGTGGCGCCTGACGCTCATCTCGCTGTACCTCTCGTTCGCCGTGGGCGCCCTGTGGGGGCTCGCCCTCCTCATGGCCGGCCGCGCGGGGAGGAGATCATCGATCCCGTTCGGTCCGTTCATTGCAGTGGCGAGTATTGTTGCACTTTTCTGGGGGGAACATCTTCTCCGCTACGTGGGGATCCTACTCAGAGGATAGGAGGATCGATCAGTGACGGTCGGCCAAGGCGGTAGCACAAAAGGGAGGGCAGGAGCAGGGGGCGATGTGATGCGATCGCAGTCTGTCGAGGACGCACATCGCGCATCGACGCTCGTAGGGGGCCATCTTGATATCCTGGAGTCCATCTCATCCGGGGTCATGAATTTCGACCGCGCTGGTCGCATCACCTACGCCAATCGTGCAGCACGGGAGATCTTCAGCCTGAAGCCGGGGGAGGCGCTTGGCCGCGACGCCGCCGACGTCTTCTGTGGTGAGGTCAGGATCATCAACCTCATCAGGGAGGCACTTGATGAGCAACGTGTACGCTCTCGGGTGGAACTCCCCGTGAGATTGGGGGGACGACGCGAAGTCTGGCTCGGGATCTCCACATCCCTGCTCCGGGATGCGGCCGGAGCGGTTGATGGTGCTACATTCATTCTCAGCGATATCACAGAGGTGAGACGGCTCCAGGAGGAAGTGGCGACCAAGGAGCGCCTTGCTGCGCTGGGGGAGATGTCGGCGGGTATTGCGCACGAGCTCCGGAACTCCGTGGGGACGATTCTGGGATTTGCCAGGCTGCTCGAGTGCCAGCTCGATCCCAGGCCCGGACGTGGGGCCGAACCTCTCGGCGATATCGTGCGCGAGTGCAAGAGCATGGAGGGTGTGCTCCAGCAGTTTCTCGACTTCACAAAGCCGGCCGGGCTGATGCCCGAATCGGTCTCTGTTCCGGAGATCGTCGGGGAAGCACTCCGCCTGCTGGAGTCGCGGATTGCCGATGCCGGAGTCTCGCTGGAGTGCAATTCCGAACCGACACTGCCGCCCGTCATGGGAGATCCGCTGCGCTTGAGACAGGCGTTCACCAACGTAGCACAGAACGCTATCGAGGCAATGGCCGAGGGCGACCGGCTCGTCGTCTCCTGCTACCAGCGACAGGCGACGGACAGAGTGACGGTCCGCTTCGCGGATACAGGGGTCGGGATTGCCCCCGAGAATCTTGAGCGTATCTTCAATCCGTTCTTCACGCTCAAGGATGATGGCGTCGGACTCGGTCTCAGCCTCGTGCACAAGATCGTATCGGCACACGGAGGGGAGATACACGTCGAGAGTGAGCTGGGCAGGGGTACGACGGTTGTAATCCTGCTCCCGGTTGAGGGGAGAGAAGAAGGCGAAGAGAGGGAATAGTCCATGGACTCGATCCTCATCATCGAAGACAAAGAGAGCATGCGCCGCATGCTGATGCATACCATGCGTGCCGAGGGGCTCGATGTCGATACCGCCGCGGATGGCGAGGAAGGGATCGCGAAAGCGAAGAGTCGCTCGTATGACATCGTTCTCGTCGATCTCAAGCTTCCCGGGAAGAGCGGGCTGGAGGTTCTGCGTGCGGTACGCGATCAAGATCCGCTCACCATCGTCATCGTGATGACCGCGTTCGGCACGATCGAGACTGCTGTGCAGGCGATGAAAGAGGGAGCTTACGATTTTCTCGCAAAGCCGTTCGACGCCGATCATCTCCTCCTCCTGATCAGGCGCGCCCTGGAGCAGCGGAACCTCCTCACAGAGAACATACTGCTGAGGGAGGCGTGTTCAGATACACAGGGTCTGCCGACGATCATCGGCGAGGGCCCTGCCATCACGAAGGTGATGGAGCTCGTGCGTCAGGTCGCGCCCAGCGACGCGAACGTCCTGCTGATGGGCGAGAGCGGGACGGGGAAGGAGCTCTTCGCCCGCGCAATACATACGATGAGTCTCCGAAAGCAGTTTCCGTTCGTGCCGATCAACTGTGCCGCCATACCCCACGAGCTGCTGGAGAACGAACTCTTCGGCTCCGAGCGGGGGGCGTACACCGGCTCGGTCGGCAAGAAGATCGGGAAGTTCGAGCTGGCCGATAAAGGGACGATCTTTCTCGATGAGGTGGGCGACCTCGATCTCGCGCTCCAGGCGAAACTTCTCAGGGTGCTCCAGGAGCGGCAGTTCGAGCGCCTGGGAGGCACGAAGACGATCAGCGTAGAGGTGCGCGTCATTTCTGCATCGAACAAGGACCTCCTGAGCGAGATGAAGGAGAAGAGCTTCAGGGAGGACCTCTATTACCGGCTGAGCGTCTTCCCGATCCACATTCCACCTCTGCGCGAGAGGCGCGAGGACATTCCGCTGCTCGTGGATCATCTGCTCGAGAAGTATCGTGGCGAGCTGAAGAGGGAGAAGCTGACCGTTACGCCCGAGGCTCTGCGTAAGCTGGAGCACTACTCGTGGCCGGGCAACGTGCGGGAGCTCGAGAACGCGATCGAGAGGGCGGCGATACTTGCGGTCGATCGCGAGATCTGTTCCGAGCACATCTGGGTGCGAGAGGATTCGATCGAGTTGCCCGGGGACGATCTGGGGATGCTCGGTGGGCTTAAGGAGGTTGCCGAGCACGGTGCCCGGATGGCGGAGAGTCAGGTGCTCAGGAAGGTGCTTGCCGAGACAGGCGGCAACAAGAGCGAAGCGGCACGGCGGCTGGGAGTGACGTATAAGACCCTGCTGACGAAAGCAAGGAAGTATGGCCTGACGTAGGCCGGCCGCGGTCCCATATTTCCTGTCCGCAGGCGGCGCTCCCGCCTGCGATATAATGTGCTAGGAAGGCCGGGTCACATCATCGGGTGAGGTAATACAGAGGCCGGCTCTAACGTATCGTTACACCGTGTGCGAGCGGACTTTTGCCCGCCAATAAGTCACTATCATATCGCACCTTAAGACTGCCGAAGGGTGCGATTTTTCTGTCCGGGCGTGGCATGCATCTTGCTGTATTTGTGAGTGGGTAATGACCACAAGATCGGATACAGATCACGAGGCACGTGAGGCAGGGCGCTGGAGGTTGGCACGACAGGAGTTCGACATGGCGGCGCAATACGGAGAATGGAGCCCGGTCGGTCGGCGGCACGAGAGGTCGGCCGGGTTCACTTTGATCGAGGTGATCGTCGCGCTCGTGATTCTGGCGTTTCTTATCATGGGGACGGTGGTCTTCTTCACTTCGGGGCTGCGGACGACGAACGTGACGCGGAATCGCCAGGTCGCCACCAAGCTTGCCCAGGAGGTGATCGAGAGCGTGAAGCAGGGCGGGTATCCAGGCCTGAACAACATCGTGGGGTTCACGCAGACGGGC
>LJUI01000001.1 GCA_001303705.1 candidate division TA06 bacterium SM23_40 | reverse complement strand
AGGTCGGGGTTATCGGGGTAGTTGCGGAGCAGCCGAGACGGCGGATCTCTCTCTTCCAGGCGGTTTCCGCTGCAGCTCAACAGGTATGGTGGTGGCTCAAACTCATCGTGATGTTCCTGTCGATGCTGTTCAGAGGGGAGGTGAGCGGGGACAGCGTGTCAGGTCCCGTCTGGATCGGCTATCTTGCGGGCGAGACCGCTCGTTATGGCGCACGGAGTCTGCTGGAGTTCATGGCATTCCTTTCCGCTAACCTGGCACTTCTCAACCTCCTTCCTCTGCCCATCCTTGATGGCGGGCAGCTTGTCTTCTTCGGAATCGAGCTTGCCCGTGGGAAGCCTTTGTCTTTCAGGAGGAGGCTGCTCATACAGCAGATCGGCTTTCTGTTGATCGTAGTGCTATTCTTCTACATCACCTACCACGACATCCTCAGGCTGATCAGCGTCGTCCGCGAATAGGACCCTCCCCACGTTTGGCATCCTCCGCTTTTTCAAGCACAGACGAGCAAGAATGAAACGTCAGCTGGCGCTGCCAGGGGTAGGAGGCGAGCGCCCAGGTGGCAGGAGAGGGTCTGCGTCTGTTGAGGGGAGAGGTTCCAATCTGAAACGACCGGGATAACCGGATACGATCGCCATGGCATTCTCGGAGGGTGTGTGAGACCGCTCACAAGCGTGACGAGGTATCTGGTCACCGCCTCTTGACACAAGTCCCGACCCTGACCATCTTTATGGGTGCCAGCCAGATCTCGCCGCTTGGGGGGCGATGCCATCATGGGATGGCAGAGGGGACTGGCCGGTCGATCGTCGTGTGGACCCGACGGTTCGACATTCCTCCCTCATTCTGGTTGCGCCGTTCCCCGCTCGAACCAAACGATGTCGAACAGGAGCCCGGCTAGTGGATCAAGCACAGATGGGCACCCCACCCGAGTGGATGTCGGGAGGCCTGAGACAGGGCCGGGGAGAAGAGGGGCGTCTCCTCGGCCGGACAGGGCCAACCGATGCCTCCCTGGATATCCGGGATGTCCGCTTCCACACGCCTCTCTGGGAGCGGGTTATCGGGGAAGCCCCTGTTGCGATCATCGCTCTCGACCCGACAAGGAAGATCCTGGTCTCTAACCCGGCTGCACAGCGGCTCGTTGGCAGGTCATCCGGCGAGCTTATCGGTCGAGACATTCTGGACGTCTGGCCGGAGGCCGGCATCGAGGATATCCTCGATCTTGTGGAGGCGGCACTCACCGGGGAGACGACTGTCAGCATCCGTGCGCGTCCTCATCGAATGCCGGGCGGGGAGACCGGGTTCCTCGACTTGGCCTGCAGTATCCTGAGAGGCCATGACGGTGTGGCTGAGGGGATGGTGATCATCGCTAACGAAATCACCGAAGCAGTCAGGCATGACGAGCAGGAGAGCCGCAAACAGGTGCTCGAGTCTATCGGACGTCTGGCGGGAAAAGCAGCTCACAAGATCGGCAATCCGCTCGGCGCGATCACAGCTTGCAGCTCCTCTCTCTTATCGTCCAGTGGGTGGATTTCTGGCTCCGATCGCGAGCTTCTCGAGATCATCGTCGAGGAGAGCAGGCGTCTGGGAAAGATCGTCTCGGATTTTCTATCGTTAAACACCTCAAGGGAGTTACATCTGGAGCAGGTCAACGTCTGTCGGCTCCTCGACTATGTCATACGAACCTTGGAGCGGAACCGCTCGTTCGGCGGTCGAGACAGCAAGATTGTTGTGCGCAAGTCCTATGATGAGGCACTCCCTTCGATATTGGGCGATCCAGCCAGACTCGGCGAGGCGTTGCGGAATGTAATCCTGAACGCCGTGGAGGCGATGCCGGACGGGGGACCTGTCAGAGTGAGTGTGGGTATGGCACGCGAGGATGGTGTCCCGACGGACTCGGTCTCGATCAAGGTGGTCGATGAAGGAGTGGGAATCCCCGCTGAAGACGTGCCGTGCGTGACTATGCCGTTCTTCTCGACGAAACCCGACCGGATTGGTCTTGGCCTGGCGATTGCATGGGAGATCGTAGGCACCCACGGAGGGACGCTCACCGTTGCCAGCGAGCTGGGCAGGGGTACCTGCGTGGAAGTAGTGCTGCCTCGAGCGATGTGAACGAGCCGAGATGGCAAGGTGGGAACGACATGGGAGAAATTCTAATCGTTGACGATGAGCGGAGCATGAGGAAAGCGCTCAGTGTCATTCTGCGGCAAGATGGGCACCATGTCGGTACTGCGAGCAGTGGCCGGGAGGCATTGAGAAAACTGGGAGATCGTCAATACGACGTCGTCGTTACCGACATGAAGATGGACCGCATCGGTGGATTCGAGGTGCTGCGTGAAGTGAAGCGGGTGCGGCCCGATACAGAAGTCATCATGGTGACGGCGTTTGGGACGATAGAGCTCGCCGTGGAGGCAATCAAGCAGGGGGCCTATGATTATATCACCAAGCCATTCGATGCTGATGAGATCAAGAGCGTGGTGAAGAGGGCGGAGGCCAGGCGGGCACTGCTGCAGCGGGTTCGACATCCGGAAGTGGCGGCGAGTCAGGAGACATTCGGGATTCTGGGGCGGAGTGAGGCAATGCTGGAGGTTTTCCGGATGATCCGCGTGGTCGCACCGACTGACACGACTGTTCTGATCTGCGGAGAGAGTGGCACGGGGAAGGAGTTGGTCGCGAGGGCTATCCATGCGAGCAGTAAGCGCCACGGGGAGGCGTTTGTAACGGTCAACTGCGGCGCTCTGCCGGAGCATCTACTCGAGAGTGAGATGTTCGGGCATGCGAAAGGATCGTTCTCCGGGGCGATCAGCGAGAAGAAAGGGCTATTCGAGGAGGCAGATGGGGGCGCATTGTTCTTGGATGAGGTTGGTGAGACTAGCCCCGCTATACAGGTGAAACTGTTGCGGGTTCTCCAAGACGGAGAAGTAAGGCCGGTGGGTGAAAACCGCATCATCCACGTCGATGTTCGCATCATCGCGGCCACGAACTGCGACCTGCAGGAAGCAGTGATGGAACGGCGGTTCCGCGAGGATCTCTTCTATCGGCTCAATGTGGTTCCGATACACCTGCCTCCGCTGCGCGAGCGCCGGGCAGACATTCCTCTGCTCGCTTCCCACTTTCTGACGAAATACAGGAAGAACATCAGAGATGAAGTACGGGGGATATCGCCACAGGCGATTCGGCTATTGCAGCAATATGAGTGGCCCGGAAATGTCAGAGAACTGGAGAATGTGATCGAGCGTGCGGTCATTCTCAGTCAATCTGATGAGATCACGGTAAAGGAGCTGCCGGTCGGCATTCGCAATGGAGAGGCCGTGGGAGGAGGCAGTGGCGAAGGATCGACGACCCTGAAGGATATCGAGATGAACCATATCATTCAGGTTCTTCACGAGTGTAACGGCAATCAGGCCGCTGCTGCGAGACGCCTCAGTATCGGCCGCACAACCCTGTGGAGGAAGCTGCGTTCGTACAACCTTTCGCCTGACGGGGAGTCTATGGGGAACCAGGGGGGATACCCCGTTTCCCCTTGAAACATCGTCGTTCTTGTTTGAAACGGGGAGTCCGCTCGATCTAGATTGACCGCAAAGAAGCGTGGGGGAGGTCGACCCGCGCTTCTTATTATTTTCTCGCCCCTTATGGAGATGCCGCGACAGGATGGCGAGGTCTGTAATGGTACGCGTCATCTGTGGCACGGTTGTTGCTACAAGGGTTGTGCGGGTGGGAGTAGGAGATTGCAGCCGTATGACTTGGCAGGTGTCATTTCGATGGCTTCCGTATTGGTGGTTGACGACGAGAGATGCATCAGGAGAGGACTGAGCCTCATCTTGGGGCGGGATGGCCACAGGGTCGTCGAAGCTCGAGACGGCAGCGAGGCCTTTCACAAACTCGGGATGATGTCGTTCGACGTGGCGATCGTGGACCTCAGACTCCCTGATGTCGACGGCCTCGAGATCGTTCGGGCGGCGCGGGGCCCTGGGAGGCAGTCGGAGGTCGTCGTCATCACGGCCTCGACCACTCCGGAGGTGAGAGCAAGGGCGATCGAAGTCGGTGCCTGCCAGGTTCTGACAAAGCCATTCACGGGGCGAGAGCTGAGGCAGGCCGTGGACAGAGCGATCACCAGAAGATTGCGTAAGCTCGAGGCTAGTCGCACTGCGGCGGGGGCGCGCGAAGGGTCCTCCTACGGTGCGGCCGTTGCCGCAGCGATGCGATACACAGGGTGGTCAGTCTGATTCAGAGGGCAGCACCGTGTTGGGTAAGGGTCAGTTCCAGGCAGTCAGAATCCCAATCTCGGAGACAGAGGAGAAACGCTCGACTTTCGCTACGCCAGCGCGAGCTGGTATCGCAAGGACGAGGAGAACGAGAATGAAGGGGGATGAGTGCAATGTTGGGACTGATTCTGTGGTGGATAGTCCTGAACTCCAAGCGGTTGCGCTCAGGGATGCCTGTGGCTTCGCGTGCGGGCATCACCGGCACCACGTTCCGCCGGTCGGCTGATACTTCTACGCGGCCGTCAACGACGGCGGCTGAGTCGTGGGGGGTCATCGTGGTCGGCAGGCCGGCAGCGTGCGGTCTGGACGATGCCTGACGGCTGAGCCAGGGCACTGTTGCACGGATGGTCCAGGAAGGCCTGCTCAGTACTCCGCGCTGCGATCTGGAGAGCGGAAGGGGTGAGGAGCAGGTAGCGCGGCCAATCCACGTCAACAGCAGGCGTAGTCGGCAGGCGTTCGTGACGGTGGACTGCCGTACGCCGGCAGATTGTCTGCCGGAAAGCCAAGTGTTCGGCCATGCAGGACGGGAAGCGTGGTCGAGGGAGACCACGCTTCTTTCTATACCTTGACCAGCTACTGCAGTCGTGAGAGGGGAGGGCGGGTTCCTCGCCGGGCGGTTCGATCTACGGCCCGGTTACTGCTGTAATAGCCCCCCGGTGCGAGCACGAAATCGAGGTATGTCACTAACGGGTGATACTGATGGCATTCGTGTTGGTCGTGGACGACGAAGTCTGTATCAGGAGAAGCCTGAGCCTCATCTTGGGGCGTGATGGTCATACCGTCGTCGAGGCCAAAGATGGTCGAGAGGCATTTCGCAAACTTGAGATGATGGTGTTCGATGTCGCGATCGTGGATCTCAGACTCCCGGATGCCGATGGCCTGGAGGTGATCCAGGCAATGCGGCGTCCCCACAAACAGACAGAGGTGGTCGCCATGACGGCCTCGACCACTCCGGAGGTTTCAGCGAAGGCGATCGAGGCCGGTGCGTGTCACGTTCTTGCGAAGCCATTCACAGAGCGACAGCTGAGGCAGGCCGTGGACGCAGCGACAACCAGGAGACTACTCAGGCTGCAGGCAACCCGTACGACGGCAGGGACACGCCAGCGGTCCTCCTGCGGCGGCATCGTGGGCATCAGTGATGCGATGCAGCGGGTATTCAATCTGATAGAGATTGCAGCACCCACAGACCATCCAATTTTGATTCGGGCTGAGGCGGGGACGAATAGAGAGCTCCTGGCACGAGTCATCCACGACAGTAGCTGGCGACGGGGCAAACCGTTTGCGACGGTCGACTGTCGGTCAATCGACAACGGTTCCCTCGAAAGCCTCCTTTTCGGACATGTGAAGGGGGCATTCAGCGGAGCCACCCGCAACAGGAGAGGATTGTTTGAGAAGACGAGTGGAGGGAGTACATTCCTCGATGGGATTGGCCAGCTCTCCCCGATCCTTCAGATGAAACTACTGATGTTGTTGCAAGACAGCGTGATGCAGCGTGTAGGAGAGAGGCGACCGAGACGCGCCGACGTGCGACTCATCTGCGGGACAGATGAAGATCTGCACTCCAAGGTACTGGAGCCCCGCTTCCGGCGCGATCTCCTGTCGCGGCTGGAAACCATCTCCATACAGATCCCTCCTCTGAGAAAGCGTCGGGAAGATATCCCCCTCCTCGTTCGGGATTTTCTCCACAGACAGACTGACTGCCAGGGAAATGGGGCTATCGGTATCGCTGACGATGCGATGAGACTGCTGATTGATTACGACTGGCCGGGCAATACAGCCGAACTGGAGCACGCGCTGGAGCACGCAGTGACGTTGTCAGAAGGTGCGCGCATAACGCGGGTACATCTGCCTCACGCAATCAGGAAAGCCCCTGCCGGTATGCGCGACCGCGGTGGTGTAATGGTGTCACTTCGCGATCTCGAGCGGGCTCACATACTCGAGGTACTCGACGAATGCGAGGGGAATCAGACTGTGGCAGCGCGCAAACTCAAGATCGGGAGGACTACGTTGTGGCGCAAGATCAGAGAGTATCAGCGATAGGCAAGAGCGGGAGGCCGAGCGTTGAGGAGCCGAGAGGGTGTCCGAAAGTGTGCGAGTCTGGGTTCTGTGCGCCCATTATCGGGGCCTTTGGGGCGGCTGGAGTTCTGCAAGAAGCGAGCGCGGCGGCAGTTATGCGGATCATGTCGGCAGGGATTCTTCTCCTGCTTGTAATGAGTGCGGCGGGCGTCCCGGCAGAGATCGGCCGTCTGCCCGTTGCTCACGAGGCGGCTCAGTACCACGTCCAGCTCGATGATGAAGATCAGCTCAAGATCAGCGTGCACGTCTGGGGAAAAGTGTCTGCTCCGGGCCTCTATGTCGTTCCTCGGGCCACAGATCTCGTCTCACTTATCTCCTATGCCGGAGGTCCAGCGCCGGATGCGGATCTGAGCAGAGTACGCATCGTGAGGGAAAACGGTGAACCGCCGAGAGTGATGAGGGTCGACGTGGGCAAGTATATGAAGACGGGGGAACAAGAACTGAATCCTCTGCTCAAACCCGGCGACACAGTTGAGATCGGCCCGAACAAGTTGCACGGACTGTCGAGGGTTGTCCAGTTCATTGCTCAGACAGCGGTGATCGTGAGTACCTACTACCTCTTATTCGAGCGATGATGGCCTCAATAGATTGCAGATGGGAGTATTTGAGGCAGGAGTTGGGTGACGGTTGATAGAGGAGAGGAGGAGCCACCGTGGCTGATCGAGAGGAGAGACAGTCCTCAATTCATGACTATTTCCAGATCATCTATCGCCGGCGATGGATCGCGTTGAGCGCATTCTTCGGTGTGATTCTCTCGGCGGCAATCTACAGCTGGACGGTGCAGCCTGTCTATGAGGCTGTCACGACGGTGATGTTCGAGGTGGGGTCGAAACGAATGCCCGTTCTCGGCTTTACCGGGTACATGGAGCGACAGAACATAATCAATAACCAGGTGGAGATACTGAAGAGTCGGACACTGGCGGCGAACGTCGTAGGGGCCCTGCGGGGCTCGAGAGGGGGCGAGGCCCTCGCCATCATGTCATCTCCTGATCCGGTAACCGCTGTAATGAGGGGGATCACCGTCAGATCGGTGCGCGACACTGACATCATAGAGGTCGAGGCGAGAGCTCCTACCCCTGACGATGCCGTGCTCATCGCAAATACCGTGGCGCAGGCATATGTTGACCTGAATCTCCAGCATCTTCGTGGAGAGATCACGGAGATCAGGGGATTCCTGGAGGAGCAATTGCCAAAGGTGCAGGGGAATCTGCGGATTGCTGAGGAGACCCTCCGGCACTACAAGCAGACTCAGAAGGTGGCGGCACTCTCTGAGGAGACAAAGGGCCTGATAGAGGAGTTGACCGATGTCGAGCGGGTCTATTTCGAGATAGAGGCAGAGCTAATGGCAGCCGAGCGGCGCCTGGCGTCGCTGAATGAGCAGTTGACAACACAGAGAGGACGGCTCGCGGAAGAGATCATGACGGTCTCCAGCCCCAAGATCAGAGAGCTGAGAGGGACTCTGGCGGAGCTGGAGACGAGTCTGTCGCATTACATCATTCAGGGCCTCTCGGAGGACCATCCGAGAATGCGTGAACTGATTGAGGAGATCGAACAGACAAAAGTGGAATTACAAGAAGAGATGGTCACGATCCTGGCTGCAGGGGTGGGGATCTCGGATCCACTCGCGTTCTCCCAGGGGCTTGTGGAACAGACACTGAGGCTGGAGATCGAGGTCGCGGCCCTGCGCGCAAAGCGTGATGCGCTCAAAGGCCCGCTGGATGACTTCGATCGGCAGCTCGAGAGTCTGCCCGAGAAGGAGATGGAGCTTGCGCGGCTGACACGGGACTTCCAGGTCACGGATCATATCTATCGGATGTTAAGGGAGAAGTACGAGGAGGCGAGGATCACCGAAGCCGGCGAGATAGGGAATGTGAGGATCATTGACGAGGCCGCGAGGCCGACGGCTCCGATTCGCCCTCGCACGCGGCTCAACCTCATCCTGGCCGCCCTCATGGGAGGAGTCCTTGGCCTGGGGGCCGCATTCGTACTCGAACACCTCGACGTCTCGGTGAAGTCGATGGCGGAGGTCGATCGATACCTCAAGCTGCCGATTCTGGGATCGATTCCGGAGATCGAGAGACAGCGGAGAGACGGGAACGAGGACAGAGGATCTCTGACCGTGGGAGGGATGGACGAACGGTTCATTGTGCACCAGGGATCGAAATCCCCGGTCTCGGAGGCGTATCGGTCACTTCGCACGAGCCTGCAGTTCGTCAATCTGGATGCGCCGCCACGAAGTCTTCTCGTTACGAGTGCGCTCCCCAGGGAGGGGAAATCGACGATAGCGACGAACCTCGGTGTAGCCATCGCCATCTCGGGGCGGAAGGTCATTCTCGTCGAGAGCGACCTGCGTCGCCCCGTTCTCCATGAGACATTCGGTGTCGAGAAGATACCGGGTATTACTGACGTGTTGCTGGGCGAGGTCGATGTCTCGACCGCCGCACGGCCGACAGGTGTCGAGAACTTGTATGTCCTTACCTCAGGGAGCATTCCACCCAATCCCTCAGAGCTACTCGGTTCGGAGAAGATGCGGCAGCTCCTTGAGAAACTCAAGCAAGAATTCGATGCAGTCATCCTCGACTCTCCGCCGGTACTAGCAGTGACGGATGCGGTAGTACTCGGCTCGGAGGTCGATAGCGTCATCTTGGTGGTGGAGCTCGGTCGAACCCCCCGGGACGCGGCGCTTCGTGCAAGGCAGATCCTTCAGGGGGCACGGGGGAATGTCTGTGGTGTGGTGGTCAACATGGTGCCCTCCGACGGGTTTGGGTATAGCTACTACCACTACTACCACTACTATCGCTACTACCGTTACTACGACGATGATAGCGGATCTGACAGGAGGGGGAGGTTCGTGAGGCGACGATCCGCGAAGAGGGAGCCTCAGGAAGTGGGAGCAAATCCAAAGGTGTAGGTGCCGCAAGAGACTCGCGGGAACGCGGCACCGTGGAACCAGCCGTATGCGCCGAAAGGGGAGTACGATGGAGACAATGGATCCGGGAGGAGAGCGACCTCGGGTGTCCCAGGGGAGGGAGCGACGAGCGTTGATTGTCTGTCTGTTGCTCGTCGTGATGCTTGTCTGGTGGGCAACCGGGACTGTAGCAGGTGTCAAAGAGCGTCCTGGTGTAGTCCGGGTAATGACCGGTGAGATCCTGCCGCCGGGCCGGATGTGGACCAGCATTACCGGAGAGTGGTACTCTCAGAAGGTTCCGACAGGAACGGAGTACACACAGTCGGAGGGACGAGGCACCGCCAGCATCGCCTGTGGACTGGTGACGGGCTGGGAGGCCTCCCTTTCGCTGCCCCTGCGATACTATATGGACGATCGGCCAGACGCACAAGGTGAGTTCGGCCAGGGCGATCTGGCGATCGGCCTGACGGCGGGCAGGACCTTTGGGGCCGGACTGCATGTTGCCGCTAACCTGTTTGCCTTAGCGCCTGTTGGAGCCGAAGCGAAACCAGTAGACGACACAAAGACTTCCCCGTTCAGCAACGACGCCCTTCAGGTGGGCGGAGGGTTGCTTGCGACATACGACTTCGCACGATCCGATGGAGGAATTCCCCTCAAGACGCATTTCAACGCACGCTATCTGGCGAACTTCCTTGAGCTCCCAACCAGACCTACCACGTGGAACAACCTTCTCCTACTGGGTATGGCGGGAGAGTGGGATCTGGGAGCATTCAGTCCGTTCGTCGAGATATCGAGCGATCAACCGGTCCACAATTACCTCATATATGCGTCGATGGCCCCTATACGGTTGACGCCAGGAGTCCGTTTCTCCACTCCGGTCGGGGCCGACCTCACGCTCGGGGTTGATATCGGGCTGTCGCAGGAACTCGATCAGTGGGATGTCAGTCCTGAAGGATTCGGCCCTGGGTACGAGGTCGGCGACAAGCTCGTCCCGCCGTGGAATGCTGTCGGGGCGGTGTCCGTCGCATTTCCCGCCTGGTACCCACCGCCGCCTCCATACGGCGTCGTGACCGGGCAGGTATCAGACACCGAGAGCGGGGTCCCCCTCGAGGCATCGATTTCCTTTCCGGATACTGATATCCCGAGCGTCTCGACTGATCCATCGACCGGGAGGTTTGTCGTCGAGGTTCCCGAGGGATCATGGAAGATGGTGATCGCCGCCGATGACTACCTCTGGAGAGCTGGCAAGATCACGGTAGCTCGCGGTGGTCATCTCGCAGTGAGCGTACGTCTGCGCAGCAGGGAGCGGGCTGTCAGTACTGAGCGGGCCGAGGCCCGGTACGCGACGGTCTCTCAGCTATTCGCACAGGCACAGGAATTGTCGCAGAGGGGGGAGCTGTACGAGGCAGCGAGTCTTCTCCAGCGGGCCGTGAACCTGGCTCCTGACAACGTGGAGGTTCAGAGGCTCCTGGCGCAGACCGAAGCGGCTATCCGAAGCCAGATCGCTGTCCACCGCGCGGATGCAAATAGCTATGAGAGCACGGGACGTTGGAGCCAAGCGGCGGCCGCCTGGAGGATGGTGCTGCAGCTCGACCCCGAGAACCTCGAGGCACACCAGAGACTGGTGACGATCGAACAGCGCAGGACTGCGCCTCCGCCTCGGAGTCGAGGAGCCGCCGGGGCGGGCCAGGGGGCGCGGGCGGCTGCTCCCTCCAGCGGAGCGGGAGGGCAGACCGGGGCGGGGAAGGGCGATCAGACAGCTCTGTCGAGCAGCCAGGTCCGTACTCTGTACACACAGGGTGTACGGGCCTTCACTGAGGAGCAGTATCAGCGTGCAGCCAGTTGTTTTCGGCAGGTACTCCAGGCCGATCCAGGCCATGCCGGGGCGAAGAGCTATCTGGCACGAACAGAGGCGAGGCTGCAGAGGCTGAAGACTAAGAACTGATGCACCCTCCGACAAGGTCAGGTGAGAACGAATGATTACGTCACGATTCCGCATTCAATTCGCGATCCCCTTCATGCTCTGGACCGCAGTGGTCGTGTGTAGCGGCCTCGTAGTGGCCTGGAAGGGAGCGACGGAGATCGTCGAGTCTCGCGCCAGGGATGAGGTGCTGAGGAGGGGGAGTCTGGTCGGAGGGGGCGTTGCCCGGCTCTCGATAGACCCGCTCATCCTTGGTGATGATGTAACGCTTGATCTCGTCGTTGGCGCGGCGCTGCACGATGATCCTGCAATTCGGTACATCGGTATCGAGGATGAACATGGAGCGAAACGAGCGTATCATGCAGTCCAGAAGGCCGGCGATGAATCGGGCGGAGACGGCCCCGAGGAGATACTTGAGGCACGGATCCCGATAGAGTTGGGTGGGGAGGTAATCGGACTTGTACGCATAGGACTCTCTTCGCGCGAGGTCGAGGCAGTAGATGAGGTGGTGAAGAGCCACGTACTCGGCCTGTTGCCGGTGGTCTGGATGGTCGCAGCGATTCTGGGAGTTGTGGGGGTGTCATTCTTGGTGGGAGGCGTCGTAGCGAGGACCGTGCAGGAGATACGAACGGCGATCGAATCCGGAAGAGAAGGGGAACTCTCGGAAACGATAGGGAAGCTCAAACAGGAGGAAGAGACGTGTAAAGCCAGTCTGGCGAAGACGAAGAAGGAGGAGTCCTCTCTGAGGGAGAAGGCTGCGCAGGAGAAGGCCACGCTCGAGCAGCTCACTAAGGAATTGGCAGAGGCGGAGAAGAGGACGAAACAGATTACTGCCCAGCAGGAGCGCCTTGTACAGGAGACAGAGGCTCGAACCGAGGAGTATCAGAAACTCACAGCGAATGTTGAAAAGCTCAAACAGGAGAGCGAAGAGCTGAGGCGTCGTCTCGAGGACGAACGGCACCACCAGGAAGTGTTGCTCAGGAGACGGGCCGGGCTCAAAGAATCAATCGAACGTCTGTCTCATGAGTATGGACGCAAGGCGGGTCAAGCTGGTGTCACTTCCGCTTCGCCTGCGGCCCGCGGAGTCAAGGAGGAGACGAAGAGCGCTGAGGCCGGAGAAGAAGGCCCTCGGTCGCCCGCAGATGTTTTCAAGGGTTTCAAGAAAGAGTCGAAATTGAGGCGACGATGATCTCTATGAGCAGGGAGTGGAGGCAGGAACCAGCTCGTCGATGGGTCGCCTATGGACTCCTCCTGTACGGGGCAGCCGCCGTCGGGCGGGCGGTGTGCCAGGCAGCCGAAGGCTGCACCTTGGGGGGATTCGTCAAGATCTTGCTGCCCAGTCTGGCGGTGTTGTGCGTTGCGTTCGTCGTCGCAGTCGTCGATATCCGCCAATTTCTGTCCGGGCTGGATCTTCGCGATCGCGGCACTCTCGGAGATGTGGCTCTGGGGGCTGCACTGGCTTCGGCTTGCCTGCCTCTCATCCTTGTCGGCCAGATCGTGGGCCTCACATATTCGCTGGCCGGACTGATCGTCGTGACAGGATTCACAATTGCCTGCGTTCTGACGGTCAGGCGCCCAGGGCCCGAAGGTCTGGTCGCCCTGCTTCTCGTTCTCCCCTTTCTCGCATTTCTGGAATGGGACTTCCGCGCAGCGTGGTTCGCGGGCGGCTTGGTGGGACCATTTCTCATCTCGCCGACCGTGATCGCGGTGTGGATGTTTTTCCTCTTCTCGCTGGCTCCTGTCATCGTCGGGCGAGGGAGCATCAGCCTCGCGGGAATCGGTCCGTACGTCGGGGCGTGGATCTTTCTCGTGTTGCTCTCTTCCCTTGCCGCGGTCGACCCCCTCATGAGTCTGCAGGAGGCGTCTCTCGAGATATTCTGTTTCCCGCTCTTTTTTGTGATCGTCGCGAGCCGGGTACGGTCGGCGAGGGAAGCCGTGATGGTGACATGGGGAATAGTCTGTTACGGGATACTCAGAATCGGTATCGTCTACTACTTCTACCTGCAAGTCCAACAGTTTGACATGTCACAGGCTGCCATCCTCAACTCCGTGCAGATCTACCGTGTGATCGACCACGTGGGGCTTATCGGCTGCATGGGAATCTTCGTGATGCCGCTGGCTATATCTCTCGTCGCCATAGCGAAGGTTCGGCGTTCACTTGTTCTCGCCTCCTTGGGAGCTGTCTTCTGTGGCGCGGCAATCGTCTCATCCCAGGTGCGTTCGACAGTACTCCCGATGCTGACAACCCTCCCTTTCATCGCGCTTCACCGCACACGGCGTCTGCCGATTCTCTGTTGTACGTCGGGACTCATCGTGGCGGTGTTGATCATCGGATTCACAGTGCAGCCGAACCTGTTCTCGCGGTTTCAGGGCTGGCAATCATGGAGCACTGTCGTCGCGGGCCAGGTGCCGCGGATCGATGCCTGGAAAGTGGCGCTCAAGATCCTGCGCGACTACCCACTGACCGGCATTGGGGAGGGGATGTGGGACAGGTACTACACCTTGTACACCGAGCGGATCTTCTGGTGGGGGAAAATGCGGCTCTATGTAAATTCGGCCCATCACATCCTCCTCCATCAGGCAGCGACAGGGGGGGTGCCTCTGCTCATCGCCTGGATCGGCCTCATCGCGGTCGTGCTCAAGAAGAGTGTTCGGACTCTCCGTACGGCGGTGGATCGGAGAGCGCGGAGTCTCACTGTGGGGTACCTCTGGAGTTTCGTCGGCTTCCTGACAGTGGGCATGATAGGAGGAGCTGCTTCCCTTCATATGCGCACGTGGGATCTGAGAAGAGTGATTGATGGCGGCATGATGTTCTGGCTGATCGTCGGAATGATCTGTTCACTGCATCTCATCGTGGAGTCGGGGGATCGACAGAGTTGAACGAGCAGGGAGTAGTTGCATTCGCCAAGGAGCGATTGGAGAGCGCGGATCCCATGGGTCGAGGCGGCAGGGTGCGGGCAGAAAGGGCGAGTCGATTCTCGGCTCTTTCGGGAAACCTCGTCGTCCTGATTTTCACATGCGCGTTCGGTCTGACATTTGTAGAGGTCGGTCTGCGTGTCTGGATGGGGATTCGAAGTCAGACAGAGCCGCCGCTGTGGGAGACGCTGATGCGGCCGAGCCCCTCGCTGGGCGTTGAACACAATCCCGACGTAAACGTCTCCATCTCGTTTCCCGAACACGAGCAGAAGCGCGTCTGTTTCAGGACGAATAACCAGGGTCTGCGGCAGGACGGTGATAGCTACTACGAGAAGCCAGAAGGATGTCTGCGGCTATTGGTGCTGGGCGACTCTCACATGGATGGTGTAGTCAACAACGAGGAACTATTCGCAGCTCGCCTGGAGGAATTCTTCAGATCGAACATCGAGCACGGCACAAGACCCAGAGTACAGGTGCTGAACGCGGCAGTCGCCACCTATGGACCCCTCCAACAACTCCTCTGGCTCCGTCAGTATGGGATCCTGTACCGTCCCGACATAGTGATAGTCGTCTTCTATGTGGGAAACGACATTGTCAATCTGCTCAGTGAGACCGTTCCGCATCTCGAGGAGGCGGCAGGAAACGAGTTCGTGCTGGCTGACTATCCTATTCAGCCGTCCCTTCCGCCGACAGGAAACGACAGGGGAATGGTCCTTGCTGCCAAATTCTTTCTCGAGCGGCACCTGGTGAGCTATCGACTGATGAGAGACTGGGTAAAGCGGTCGCCTCTTGGTCCAGTGCTGGCCACGCTCGGTCTGGCAGACCCTGAAAAGGCCACCGTGAATGCACGTCAGGCCGCAGAGGCAATCTCACCGGAGGGCATGGGTCAGAGTCTTACTCAGGCCCATCTCGCCAGGACGCGGCCAGATGAGATCGCAGCTGCATTCAGGAAGTGCGACAGGGTCCTGGATTGGCTTGGAGATGAGGTGGGGACGGTGGGAGCGGAGTGTCTCCTGGTTCTGCTGCCGACGAAGCAGCAAGTCGAGCCGGACGACGATCAGGAAAGAACAGCAAGGGTCGCTCATATACTGAGCCTCGAGAGACCCGACCTCCGCTTCGATGATGTGGTCTCATCTCAGATTCGGCCAATGGCTGAGCGAGCCGGCATCTCGGTCATAGATCCCCTGCCGGAGTTTAGAGACCATCGAGCGACGTCCGGCGGACGCCTGTACTACAAGACCGATTGGCATCTGAACTCGGCTGGCCATCGCCTACTGGGAGAGATCGTGGGGCGCTATCTGGTCGAATTCGATCTTCTGGCCGCAAGACGTTCTTAATCCTCACATGTACCTGACGGCCCGGGAGTCGGTCGGTCGGGGTCGCGGAGGGGGCGCTGGTGCTCGTAGGCAGTGAGAGTGACAGTCCGACGTCGATGCGGGGTGATCATGGCGCACGCACAGTCTTCTCTCGTTTTCAACGGGGAGCGGGCAATCCCCGATCACCTTGGTTCCCGACATGAGTTCTGCAAGCATCTGTTTGCATATGAGTTCGTTTCGTCTCGACTGCGGGCTGGGATGCGAGTGCTCGATCTGGGAAGTGGCGAAGGGTACGGTTCATCACTGCTCGCCAGGGGCGGAGCTGTGGTTGTCGGAGTCGACATCTCTTCTGCCGCAGTAGCTCGGGCGGAGGGCACCTACGGAGGAGATGGCGCATCATTTGCCGCCATGGACGCACAGCACCTCGGGTTGCGTAGTGGAGTATTCAAGATGGTCGTCTCCTTTCAGACGATAGAGCACCTGGAGCACCCCAGGCGCTATCTAGAGGAGGTTGCTCGGGTCCTGGAACCGGGCGGAACGTTCATTGTCTCTACGCTGAACAAGAGACTCTATTCCCCACGTCAGGGGACTTGCTGTGTAGAGTGCCACGTCAGGGAGTTCGAGGCACCGGAGCTTCATGAACTCCTCTGTGAGCGGTTCACTGACGTTGAGATCCTCGGCGTTCAGGCCAGCCAGAGGGTCCGCGACCTGGAATTCGTCGCAGATTCTCCTCGGCGGCGGAGGTCTCGGACGCGGACCCGGATGGCCCGATATGATTTCTGGGGGATGCGCCGGCTGATTCCGGAAGGCGTGAAAGAGAGTCTCGTGAATGCGGCCGCCGCGGTGGCCCGGCTCGGCATGCTCTGCCGCAAGGCGTTCATTACGACGGCCGACTTCTGGGTATCGCCGGAGAATATCGATTCGGCACTCGATCTTCTGGCGGTCTGCCAGAATCCATCGCCCCGGGTCCGCGACAGATCGCCAGGTGCTCTGCGGGCTCCACATCAGCTGGCAGAGTACCCGAAAGTCTGTGTAATCATGGTGAACTGGAACGGTCATCGACACCTGGCCTACTCCCTCCCGTCGCTCAGCAAGACGCGCTATTCAAATGCCGAATACGTGTTCGTCGATAACGGATCGGAAGATGACTCGGTAGAATTCGCGTCTCGCTTGATGCCTCGGCTAATCATCATTCGGAATGCAGAGAATCTGGGATGGACCGGAGGTAACAACGTCGGCATTCGACATGCCCTCGGAACCGGTGCCCGGTATGTGGCTCTTGTCAATACCGACATGTTTTTCGATTCTCGATGGCTGTACTACGGCGTGCAGGCTGCGGAGGAAGATGAGAAAGTCGGCATCGTAGGGTTCCATGTGGTTGGCGAGTACGGTAAGGAGGATGTCTCGCGGTTTCATGAAGCGACGGAATCATGGGATCGATTGGAGACGAGAGAGTCAGAACACATCAGCGGTTGTGCTCTTCTGATAAAGGTCGACGTCATTCACGCCGTTGGGCTCCTCGACGAGGCGTACTTCTGTTACGGAGATGAAGACGACTTCGAGTTGAGGGCAAAGCGCGCGGGCTACAGGATGATACGGGTGAACGTGCCGTTGTGGCACTTCTCAGAGGGGGGCGGAGAACGCGGGCTGGCCCGAAGCCGGCTGGCGATGAGAAACCAGCTCCGCTACGCGATCAAGAACCTCTCGGTGAAGGAAATCGCGATCCAGATGGCGGATCTGGTGAGCATTGCCTGTAATCCGCTGAGGCGCGTCAGCGCCACGTTCGCGCACCACAGGCGCCTTCGTCCTTCGAACATCGTGGTCAATGGGGGGATCCTCCTCTACGGTTTCGGCTGGAACCTTGTGCAGTTGCCCAGGACTCTTGCAGCGAGAAGACGCGATTTGAAACGACTGGCGGCCGTATTCTCTGACAGAGATGGCGGATCTATTCGTCCCTCCCGCAGGGCACGACAGAATGAGACGGTCTCGGTATGAGCGTTCCCGTCTCCACGTGGGATAGAGGCAGACGAACTGGACAGCACGCAGTTGAGCGGCGAGGCGGCTAATGAAGGTCGAGTCTGCGGTACGTAGAGGTCTTTTCTGGGTTTCGTTCAGCACCTCTGCCAGACAGGGTATCGAGTTCTGTACGGCGCTCTTTCTCGCCGCTCTTCTCGCTCCCGAGGACTTCGGTGTCTTTGCGATGGCATCCCTCGTGATCGGCTGGATGGGGATGGTCAGGGACCTGGGGTTCGGGGCAGCCCTGATCCACAACCAGGAGGAGATCGAGGAGTCGGCGCACACTGCGTTCACGTTGATTACGGGCACCGCGGTGGTGCTCTGCGCCGGCACCTGGGCGGTATCGCCGATTGCCGCCCGGTTCTTCGGGACGAGTGAGCTGACAGCAGTGCTGCGCGTGCTCGGCTTCTCGTTCATCATAATATCGCTGCGAGTCGTTCAAGCAACGATGCTGCAGAAGAATCTGAATTTCAAGAAGAACTCGATACCGCCCCTCATCTCCTCTCTTGCTCACGGGATCGTCTGTGTCTCCCTCGCCCTGCTCGGGTATGGGGTATGGAGTATCGTCGTCGGGTCTCTCTTCGGCAACGCGCTGTTGACAGTCCACTACTGGTTCATTTCTCCCTTCCGGCCGCGGCTTCGATTTAAGTGGCAGACTGCCAGGAGGCTTGTGGGATACGGTAATATCGCACTTCTCGACAATATCCTTATCTTCCTCCTGATGACATTCGATCGAGCAGCGATAGGCAGGATTCTCGGCGTGAAACCGCTCGGTTACTATGATTTCGCGTACCGGGTTGCCAATCTGCCGGCGACGAGGGTGACACGGGTGGTGTCAAATGTCATGTTTCCGGTCTACTCTCGGCTTCAGCGGGACGTGAACGAATTGAAACAGACCTACCTTCAGACGATTCGCTACCTGGCGATAATCGTCGTGCCGGTGTCGGCCGCTCTGGCCGGGCTTGGGCCATCATTTGCGGTGCTTCTCTATGGCGGCAAATGGGTCCCGGCTCTGGGAGCACTCAGGATTCTCGTCATATACGGAGTCACGACCGGGATCGGCGCGCCGGCCGCGACGGTTCTGTATGCCCTGGGTCGGCCGAGGGACTCCCTCACGATCAATGCGATAAAAGGCGCTCTCACCATCGGGTTCATCTATCACTCCGCGGTCCACGGAGGCATCATCGGCGTAGCTGCGTTGTTCGCAACAGTGCAGGTAGTTGCCACGGCGCTGCTCATTTGGCGTGCTAATCGATTGCTCGGAATAGAGGCTGCGGACTATCTGCATTGGCTCGGCTTGCCCGCCGGCTGCACGGGTGCCGCCGCCATTATGGGGTTGGCACTAGCGGCACGGTATCCAGCGATATTGCAGTCGTGGACTGGAGCCATAGGCACGTCGCTCATCCTGATATTGGTGTACGGACTTCTGCTGTTGCGATGCGACGGAGAACTGCGCTCCGTCGGTTCGAGAGTGTGGGCGGTCTGCCAGTCGAAAAACCCTCTCGCCCGAAGCAGAGCATGAGGCTGCGTGTCGGCGACAGGCATGGGGGTGAGAACTCTTGAGAATATGCTACACGGGGTGGGGCGACTACCCTCACGTGCGTCGGTTTGCTCGGTGGTTCTCGGACAGAGGACACGAGGTCCACGTCATCACCCACCACCCTGTTCCGATGTCGGGGGTCGTGATGCATGACCTGACTGCGGGGTCCGGGGCCCGCTCGAGAGTGGATCGATATGCTCACTTTGAGTTCAGGGCAAGGTACGCGGCCGTGGCGACGGCAGTCGGAAGAGTGCGGCGCCTCGTGAGAGAGATCAGGCCTGACGTCGTGCATGTCCAATCGATGTATTACCCCGGCTACCTGGGAGCCTTCGTCAGTATGGTTCCGCGAGTGATCACCGTCTGGGCGTTTGACGACGTCTGGTTGCCACTAGCGAAAGGGCCGTGGCTGCTGCGCCAGGGGCTGTCGCGATGGGCTCTGGAGAGGGGGAGGGTAGTGACCGGGATCTCGACCAGTCTGGTGGGCGAGATTCTCAGACTCCGGGTGGCTCAGGAGAGAGTCTGCGTCTTCCACTGGGGGGTCGATCTGGCGGTCTTCAACAGAGACAAGTCCAGGGAGAGTGTGCGCGCCAGCCTGGGGCTGGATGCCGACGGGAGAAAGGTGGTTCTCTCTTCGCGAAACCTGGACGCGACATGCAACACTGAATTGATCGTCCGGGCCATACCGGAAGTCGTGAAACGGGCACCAAACACCGATTTTCTCTTCCTCTGGAACTATGAGGACAGAGCCTATTCCGGGAAGATCCGGAAAATAGTAGATGAACTCGGAATAGGGCGGTGGACTCGGTTTGTTGGTCCCATCGACTACTCACAGGTGCACCGGTACTATCGCGCCGCTGATCTGTTTGTCTCAGTTCCACGTTTCGATTCAGGTCCTGTCTCACTCATTGAAGCTATGGCATGTGGAGCAGCACCGATAGTCAGTGATCTGGCGTGCGTGAGCGAATGGATCGATCATGGGAGGAACGGACTGGTGGTGGGGCCGGATGACCATGTCGGTCTGGCAGAGGCTATCGGGGACTTGCTAGCAGATGACGATCGAAGAGAGAAGATGGCCGAAAGAAACGTGGGGATGGTCCAGCAGTGCGCCGATCAAGACTGCAATATGGAGTGGATGGAGGACGTGTACCGAAAAGTCATTGCAGGAGAAGTTCGTATGCCGACCAGACCCAGGGCTATGAAGGCAGCGAAGCATGGATAGGCCGGAACTGTCAGTGATCGTACCGACTCGCACGAGAAGTGCAGTATTGCGGCGATGCCTCAAGGCACTGCTGGGTCAGGAGCCCGAGAGTCTGGCCTATGAGGTGATCGTCGTGGACGACGGAAGTACGGACGATACGTGCGGTGCAGTACATGAGGCAGCCACAGGGACAGATCGAGCCATTCTCTATGTGAGGCAAGAGACGCGGGGGCCTGCTGCGGCCAGGAATAGAGGACTCGAGTACGCACGGGGGAGGGTTGTCCTCTTCACCGGCGATGACATCATTGCCTCCGAGAGAATGCTGAGTACGCATATGTCCACCCACCGGAGCATGCCGGACGAGAATGTCGCGGTCCTCGGGCATGTCACCTGGGCGCCCGAGATTACGGTGACGCCGTTCATGGCGTGGCTCGAAAGCGGCGGCCCGCAGTTCAAGTACTGGGCGATCGAAGATCAAGAAGATGTTCCGTATCAGCACTTCTACACGTCCAACATCTCACTAAACAAGGATTTCTTGGATAGATATGGATCATTTGATGAGGATTTTCCTTTCGCCTCGTATGAAGATATCGAGCTCGGGCGACGCCTTGTACAGCAAGGTCTCCGCATCGTCTATCGTCGAGAAGCGGTGGGCTACCACTGGCATCCCACGTCGCTCGATGAGGCAATCGACAGGATGAGACGGGTGGGGGCGTCGTATGTCATGTACTGTCGAAAGACGGATGATTGGCCGCGAGTGAAACGGGGCGGTGGGCTTCTCCGATGGCGGCGGATGGCCTCTCGATATAGATATGGTCTCTCCTATCGATTGGGATCAGCACTGGAGACGAAGATGGTTGCGGGTGGGGTGTATCAGTACCTTATGAGACGGGCAATGGAAGAGGGAATGAAGGATGTCATCCAGGCGGGCGACCCTATTAGTGCTCAACCATAATGGCGCGGCACTGCTCGAAAAGTGCCTTCCCAGCGTCGTGGCTGCGTCGAGATTCGGCGGTCAGGAGCATTGCGTAGTCGTGGTCGACAATGCCAGCACGGATAGGAGCGTGGAGCTGCTGAGACGGGATTTCCCTCAGGTTGAAGTCAGGCGAAAGACACGCAATAGGTATCTTCTCTCATTCAACGACGCTATCTCCGAGTGTGAGACGGATTGGGTAGTCATTCTGAACAACGATGTGATAGTTGAGCCCGATTTCCTGCCTCCGTTGTTGGAGCACTTCTCCGATCGGCGAGTCTTTGCGGTAACGCCGCACATCCGATCTGATAAGCCCACTGAACGGTTCGGGTGCAGAAGGTATCCGATCCTCAGCAGAGGCGTGCTGCATACCAGGCCTGATTTCTCATCGCCGGGTGTTCAACTGACCCTGCTCGCTCACGGTGGCGCGGCAGCTCTCGACAGAGAGAAGTTCCTCGCGCTGGGAGGGTTCGACAGTCTCTATTGGAAGTGTCTATACGAGGACCTGGATCTCTCCTATGCTGCCTGGCTTCTCGGATGGCGCGTCATCTTCGAGCCACGCAGTGTGGTCTTTCACATTGGCGGAGCCTCGCTGGGGCGGGGAGGTGGGCCTTCGAGGAAGTGGAGACGAGTGGAGGAGCGTGTGCGGACCCTGTTCGTCCTCAAGAATATCGAGAACCATACGATGTTGAGCCAATGTCTCACGTTCTTCGCACTGCGCGTTCTCAAGGCAGCAGTGTCAGGCGATGTGAGTCGAATGTTGGCTCATCTCGACATTGCGCTCAGGTGGCCTCGCGTGGTCACCGCGAGGAGAAGGACGAGGGCGATGCGGCTGTACGACGACAGAGCGGTATTCGATGCTCTTCGGAGAAACAGGGGGCCTGAGAGCCATGATGGTTCCGGTAGGGGAAAAGAGCAAAGGTACATCGAATACCTGTACGAGGAACTGATGAAAGTCGCCGTGAGCCGTCGGAGTGCGCGGATCGGTGGCCTGCACGATGCGGGTGGGAGCTCGACGGAAGATGTCACGTGTGAGGTGAGTCAACAGCAGGTGAGGTTCTGGGATCAGGTGCGGAGAACGGACAGACCGTGAGACGGCTGGTCAGCAGTAGTGAACAGTGTAGAAAGGCTGGGCCGGACTGAGGGGGAGTTGCGGGAAGCCCGGGCGGGGGAGCGGCGGCAGGATCGTGAGATCGGGGGGATCGATGGCGACTGGTATCAGGATCGTGGTGTACCTCCTGGGAGAATGGGAGCATTTCCACCGACGTCCCATGCTCGAAGCGCTGGCGCGGAGCGGACTGGGGTGTGCAAATCTGCTTTGTGTCTCTCCTCCCAGGTCACTACGCCATCTGCTGCGGGGGAGTGCGCGGACCAACAGAGGAGTGGGGCAGCCATTCCACCAGCGAATTGCCCCGAACATCTTTCTTACGCGCCCTTACATATGGCTGCCATTTGTCGGGCGGAGGGGGAGGCGAAACAGGACGTGGCGGTCGATTGTCGAGCGGCAGGTACGGTGGGCTCTCTCGTTGGTGGGGGGCGCTGACGACCCTGTTGTGGCCTGGATGTACCGCCCGGACCAGGTGTACAATCTGGGCATGGCGGGCGAGGAATTCGTCGTATACGAGTGCTTCGATGAATATCGGCTGAACTACTGGGACGGTATAGCAATACCGGAGGTCGCCGCCATGGAAGCTGCGCTCCTCGAGCGGGTAGATCTCGTCTTCGCCACTGCTCGTTCATTGATTGAGGATCGCAGGAGAGAGGGATTGCGGATCGAGTACGCACCTAACGGCGTCGATTTCCAGAACGTGGCGCGTGCCGCAGATCCGAACACTTCCCTTCCCGAGGAGATACGCCACGTCCCCAGGCCGAGGTTGGGGTACGTGGGCAGGCTGTCGGATGCCCTCGATCTGGAGCTACTGGAGGGCTTATCACGGACGAGACCGGACTGGTCCTTCGTTTTCGTTGGTCCAATCGATGGGACAACCGAAGAGAAGCTCGCTCCATTCCGTGGTCGCGCCAATCTCCACGTACTTGGCGCAAAGCGTCGCGATGACCTTGTTGGGTATCTGCGTGCGTTTGACGTTGGCCTCATACCATACAAGCGCAACGGGTTTAACAAGCATCGCAATCCCCTGAAGCTGTGGGAGTATCTGGCTGCGGGCCTCCCGGTAGTCAGCACTCCGCTGCACGAACTCGAGGACATGAGGGATGTAGTCTGGATTGCTGATGGAATCGATGAATTCAGGCGGGCAATCGGTTCAGCGATAGCCGAGTGCAGTCAGGCCGGCCGACAGCGGCGAATGGCGGTCGCGCGAGACCACTCCTGGGACCGTCTCGCCGGCCGAATGCTCCAGACACTCAGTTCGGTGCTCGGAGAGAAGCGCGCGGGCCGCAACCTCTGTGGGGAGGGCCGCGTCGGGCAGGTTCCTCCTTCTCATCATGGACTGGCGAGAGGAGGGGATAGGTCGATTCCCTCTGTGCCGTGGCCGTACGATGTCGAACCGGCTCCGTACTCGCCGGAGCCGGTCAGGGGAACGGCTGGCGCAGGAGGGATCAATCAATGAAGGCACGGAGGCAGAGATCGGCCGAGAGACTATTGTGTCCGCACTCACGTTGCGGAACGAGATCTCCTTCCGGCCTGTGTAGCGTGTTGCCACCTACCCTAATAAGATGCGAATCGTGATCTTGACACAAGATTTTCCCCCGTGCGTCGGGGGTACAGCTGAGTTTGTCCATCAGCTGGCGTCCGCGCTCCACCGACACGGAAGCGAGGTCTCGGTACTTGCTCCTGGACCGCGCAACGGTACTGATGAGAATCAGTCATATCGAGTGGAGCGTTACTCACGCCCGCGGCGGTTCGCTGCAATCGGGACGGCACAGGCCTTCAGCCGGGCCGTCAGGAGATATCGGCCGGAGATCGTCTTTCTCGGGCATCTCATGACGACGCATGCGCTCTCGCCGCTTCTCTGCCGTCGCCTGCTCGGACTTCCATACGTCATACTGATCCACGGGACTGATCTCCGGTACTGCCTTACGCGTTCGACGGTCGATGCTCTCATCGGGCGGCGCATCCTATTTAGCGCACTCTCCGTCATGGTGAACAGTGACCATACACGCAACCGTCTGTTGTCCTGTGGGTATCCGGCCGAGAGAGTCTCGGTCGTACACCCGGGTGTCGATGCTGCACTGTTCAATCAACAGGTGGACCCCGGTGAGGTGCGACGAAAACAGAAACTCGACGGTCGTCCCATAGTGATCACCGTTTCACGGCTTGCCCAGCGAAAGGGGCATGCGGCGGTGATCCGGGCGCTGCCAGCGGTGATGGAGAAGATCGGGCCCGTCGTCTACGTGATCGTCGGGAGAGGTCCGGAGGAGGGTCGGCTTCGCGCTCTTGTGCGGGAGTGTGGGCTCGATGCGCACGTCCGCTTTGTCGGCTACGTTGGCCGGGGCGAGCTTCCTGCGTATTACCGCGCCGCTGACCTCTTTGTGATGCCGGCAGAAGAGCTGGGGCCCGAGGATTCAGGTGATGTGGAGGGCTTCGGTATCGCCTTCTGCGAGGCCGCATCGTGCGGGCTCCCGGCTATCGGTTCGAGGACCGGAGGAATCCCTGAGGCGGTGATCGACGGCGTGACCGGCATTCTCGTTGACCCCGGGAATGTGCCGCAGCTCGCTGAGGCAATGACGAGGCTCTTGGCTGATAGATCGCTGGCTCTGGAGATGGGGCGGAGAGGTCTGGAGAGGGTGAGAGAGGAACTGACATGGGAGCGGACAGGGCGCCAGGTGGGAGAACATCTCGAACATCTTCTGAAAACCGAGAGAATGGCAAGGAAAGGCTGGTGGTAGAAGTGAGAGATGAGTATGGAGCCGCAGTCGCTCCTTCGCGCGACGAGAGCCTACATCTCGACGACCTGGCGATCGAAGGAGGCAGTCCGACGAGGGAACAGTTCCTGGTATTCGGCGCTCCCCTCCTGGGCCCGGAGGAGATCGATGAAGTTGTCGATACGCTGCGTTCCGGCTGGATCGGAACAGGGCCCAAAGTGATGGAGTTCGAGCGACGTTTTGCTGATTATGTGGGGGCATCACACGCGGTTGCGGTGAGTTCGTGCACAGCGGCGCTCCACCTTGCCCTCAGCACGCTCGGCGTGGGGGCGGGAGACGAAGTGATCACGAGTCCTCTCACGTTCGCTGCGACCGTGAATGTGATCGTCCAGCTCGGCGCTACACCTGTGTTCGCCGACATAGTCAGGGAGACGATGAATATCGATCCGGAGTCAATCGAGCGGGCGATCACCCGAAGAACGAAGGTGATCGTGCCGGTTCACTTTGCCGGACAGCCATGCCAGATGGACGAGATCATGGGAATCGCCAATCGGCACGACCTCGATGTCGTCGAGGATGCGGCACATGCCGTAGGAGCAATGTATCACGGTCAGAAAGTCGGGAGCCTCGGTCATCTGACTGCCTTCAGTTTCTATCCGAACAAGAACATCACGACCATCGAGGGAGGAATGGTGACAACCGAAAGCAGCACGTGGGCCGAGAGGATCAGGCGCCTGAGGCTCCACGGCCTGTCGAGCGATGCCTGGGGGCGGTACAACTCGTCCAAGCTCACGCTGAGCATGGTCGAGGAACCAGGGTACAAGTACAACATGACGGATGTTCAGGCATCACTGGGCATTCATCAGCTCTCCAAGATAGAGCGATTCCGTAGGCGCCGACGGAAGATCGCGGAGATCTACGATCGTGCGTTCCGTCCTTCACCCTACTTGATGCTGCCATCGGTCATATCCGGGATCCGGCACGCCCATCATCTGTACGTCGTCCATCTGAACCTGGATACGCTGAAAGTAGATAGGGATCGGGTCGCCGGGGCGCTGCTTGCAGAGAATATCGGAACCGGGATTCATTATATAGCGCTCCACCTTCATCCGTTCTATCGCGAATGGCTGGGCCATCGTAGGGGGGATTTCCCGAACGCAGAGGATGTCTCTGCGAGGACACTCTCCCTCCCGCTCACGGCCGGAATGCACGATCAGGATGCGAAAGATGTCGTCTCTGCTGTTCGCAAGGTACTCCGCCACTTCAGGAGATAGATGATATGGCGCGGAGCCGTACCGTGAGGAATCGACTGCATGTGTCACTCGTGGTGAGTGAGGTGGGGGGAAGGACGGGTGTCTCGACCCATGTGAGGGATCTGGCGAAATATCTCTCAGGTGAGGGGAACGGAGTGAGCGTCATAAGCCGCGATGTCCAGGATGGTACTGGCAGCGACGGCATTCGATATGTCAGGGTGCCGGACGTTGTAGGTCTGCCGCAGCCTCTGTTTATCTTCTTGAAGCTCCTATCGTTGCATCAGAGGGACCCGGTCGATGTCGTCCATGTGCACGATTCAGTTGCCTTTCTCGGCGTTGACCTGTTCTGTCGCGTGAGTGGCGTTCGTTCCGTCTTCACCATGCAGGCATCGATTCTCAGCCCCGGCCGGGACCGAGACTATGCGTGGCATGCTGCGCAGATCTTCCAGCTCACCAACCGATATGTGTGTCGGGCCTCCGATCTCGTCATCTGTCCGAGTCGAGAGATGGTCGAGTGCGCCCTGCGCGGCGGGGCGCCGCCGCGCAAGATACGGTTACTCTTCAACCCCGTTGACTCTGAGCTCTTTGCTCCTGGTGCGTCAGCGGGTGGAAGGGGTGGGCGCCGGAATGGCGCCGTGCAAAGCGCCCCGGCGGTTGGTAGGCACGTGCGTCCGAGGGGACGGGCCTGTCTGTTCGTGGGAGGGTTCAGGCCGGTGAAGGGTCCGGAGGTTCTCGTGCGGGCCATACCTCACATCCTCGAGAACGCACCGGATGCTCACTTTGTCATGGTGGGAGATGGCCCCGAGCGGGATAGGTGTGAGGAACTGGCGCGCCTTCAGGGCATCCAGGACTCCATCTCATTCGTGGGGCATGTCCCCTATCAGGATTTGCCCTCCTACTACGGCCTCGCCGATCTATTCGTGATGCCGTCGTTGAATGAGCCGATGGGGCTGGCGCTGATGCAGGCACTCTCATGTGGGGTTCCGGTGGTGGCCTCCGAGGTGGGTGGAATACCGGAGATTGTGCGGCACGGGCGGAACGGCTTGCTCGTACCCCCTGGGGACGAGCGCGCGCTGGCGGAGGCCATCATCGAGATCCTGAGCGATGATGCCCTGGGCCGGCGGCTGAGGGACGGTGCGTGTGCTACGGGCGCGGGACTGACGTGGAACGAGCGGATCGGCCAATTCACAGAGACGTACCGGCAGATTGTCCGCGAAGCCACAGGTGGCCGAGACCGATCGAATGGGAAGACCAGGAGGAGGAGATGGCCGTCCTCGTCTGCTTTGGCGACTACTGGGACGATGCCTGGAGGCGTCGCCAGCAATTGATGTGGCGTCTTGCTCGGAGTGAGCTACTCGATGGCGTCGTCTATGTCGAACAGCCATTGACGTTGTTCTCATTCCTCAAGTTCTGCTTCGGGGGGGGAGATGAGGATGCGCGGCATCGCTGGCGCAGGGTTCTGCGACGGGGATTTGTTGCCAAGATGAAACCACGCGAAGTCTATGTCTTGACTCCGCTCACCATCCCGCTCCGGGGAAGCGGCTTCCTGTTGGACCTGGATCTGAAGATGCGTCACTGGGCTGAGGTCTATCTCGTTCGATGGTTCCTGAAGCGATACGGGGTGAAGGATGTGCTCCTGTGGGTCAGCCATCCCTTTCTCCCCCTCAAGACGCCGGAGCGGCTTGGTGGGAATCTGCTCTGCTACGACTGTACGGAGGAGTTCAGCGAATTCGCGGAATACCCCGAGTACGCGCGCCGGCGGTTTTACATCGCGGATCAGTCGTTCACGCGCTCGGCAAAGGTCGCCACGGTCGTCTCGGACTATCTTGAAATCTCGAGGCGGCGCGTACGGCAGGATGTGATTCGCATACCGAATGGTGTGGACATCGACGTGTTTGGAGGTGATGGAGAGGGGGAGCCAGCGGACTTGCGCCACATCCCCAGGCCGCGGCTTGTATCGATAGGGGGAATCAACAACAGCTATCACTGGGAGCTCGTCGAGCGCCTTGCACAGACGCGCCCGGAGTGGTCACTCGTATTCATCGGGGCGGTGAAGGTGGAGCCGGGTCTCCGCCGCAGGCTCAGAAGATATCCCTCGATCCACTTCCTCGGCAGGAAGCCCTATGGGGCATTGGCAGGGTATCTGAAGCATATTGATGTCTGTCTGCAGCTGTACAGACCGACCGATGCCAATCGCTCGCGGAATGCGCAGAAACTCCTTCTCTACCTCGCCGCGGGGAAGCCAGTTGTTTCGACGGCGACCGGTGATGTGGAACGACTCCGTAACCATGTGGAGGTGGCGAAGACCGATGATGTGTTCATTGAGCTCGTGGAGCAGGTACTCAGACAGGACACAGTCGCTGCGCGCAGTGGGAGATTGGAGGAGGCGGAAAGACATACCTGGAGCGAACGAGTTCGCCAGGTGGAAGATGCGCTGCGACCTCATCTGCAGGGTGTGAGGTGAATTCGGTGGGAGATTATCTATCTGAAGGCATCGGGGGAGATACCTCTCGGAGGATAGATCAGGGTAGGAAAGGGCTGATGGTCCCGGGGATGGTGAGTGAGACCATCTTTGTGGCTATCGCCTCCCGGCCGACCTTGAGGACAGGAGGCGAGCGATACCTGAGCGAGGTGTACCGGTACGTCGCGGGACGAGGGTGGGGCGACGTACGACTGATAGTACTTTCCGATCTTCCTGTCTGGGTGAGGCGGGGTGGCGTCGTTCTCTCGAGTTTCCTCACGAACCTGTGGCTGCTGAGGAGACTGCTGCGTATCCAGGGACGGCCGATCGTGTTGCTGGAGGATTTCCATCATCACCCGAGGGTGGTTATCGCCAATTGGGTGCTGAAGCTACTTCGCCCCGTGCGCATCGTGGGAATCGTCCAGAGTCATCTCTTCTATCACTCGATTCTCCGGTCTAGTCTGGCCAGGGTCCTCGACCAGATCGCAGTGAGGCACTTTTTCCGGCAGGTGGATGTGATCATCGCGAACAGCCGCAGCACGGCTGAGGGTGTGCTGCAGTTCGGGATCGACCGCAGCAAGATTCGCGTGGTCCACCCGGGACTGAGCCCCCCCCGGCGTTCTGCACAAACCCAGGCGATTCCGCAGCTCGTGACGAGAGGACGGACGAACATCTTGTTCGTCGGTCGATGCGAACCGATCAAGGGGCTTGAGGATCTCCTCAAAGCGATGGCGCTGCTGGGCGATCACGACGTTAGATTGGGAATCGTTGGGGACACAGATGAGGATCCGGAATACTTCGAGAGCCTCCGGCAGTTGGTCGGCCGGCTCGGGCTCAGGACGAGGGTCCACTTCGTTGGGAGGATTGACGAGGAGGCGGTGCTTGCGGAGTGGTATGCACGATCTGACATCCTCGTGCTGCCGTCCCTGTGGGAGGGCTACGGAATCGTCCTGCTGGAGGCGATGTCTTTTGGCCTCCCTGTCATCGCCACACGCGTAGGAGGTATTCCCGAGATAGTCTCCGACGGGAGGAATGGACTGCTGGTGGAGGCCGGCAATGTACCAGATCTTGCCCGCGCCATGAGGTATCTGATCGAACATCCTGAATACGCCCGAACACTGTCCGATGGCGCACTCGAGACTGTCAGTCCCGCACGAGAATGGACGAAAGTGGGAGAAGAAGTATGGGGGATTCTGGAGGAGGCGTGCCTCTGCCGATAGATAAAGAGGTAGCGGCATGAGAGCCGGAGGACGCTTCAGCCGGTGATGAAAGGAGACGTCGGTGAGTAGGGCCATACGACTGGCGATCGTCGGAGTTGGTGAGATGGGCGTCTCACGAGCTGTGGTGGCCAATGCGCTTCCCTGTTACGAGCTCGTCTGCCTCGTGGAACAGAGCAGAATGGTTGGGAGGATTGCTGCCCGGCAGTTCGGAGTCCCCTGCTATCGCTCGCTGACCAGGGCAATGAGGCAGGAAGACGTTGACGCAGTGATGGTCTGTACGCCGCCACATGCCCACTGCGAGGTCGCTATCGAGGCCGTACGTGCGGGAAAGCACGTGTTGTGTGAGAAGCCGCTCGGTACCACCCTGCCCGAATCGAAGCGAATGCTCGAAGCAGCGCGGCACACCGGCGCAGTTCATCAGGTGGGCTACGACATGAGATTTCATCCTGTCTATGCCAAGGCGAAGCAGTTGCTCGACAGTGGAGTGATCGGGGACGTGCGCTACCTCATGGCAGTCGCCCATGACGGAGAGGTGGCGGAGCGAGTCGACATCTCGAAGCGCAAGGATCTGATCGATCGCGGAGGGCTCTTCGGGGTGTTCGCGCCCCACGTCATCGACATAGTGTTGTGGTACGGAGGAGAGATCGAAGAGCTTGCTGCTCTGGGGACAGCAGGGAACGCGGAGGGGTTAGTCGACTTCGCGTCCGCAGTCTGTCGATTTCGCGGCGGGGCCCACGGGATTGTGGATCTCGGGTGGAGTCACCACGGGATCGATAAGCCGCACTTCAATTTCACTATGACTGGGACTAAAGGCTCGATGTTGGTCGAAACCGATCAGTTGTGCCTGCGCCTCCAAGAACCGACCGATGATTTCGGGCGAGGGGAGTCTGTGCTCTACGGTCCAGAGATCTGGGGCCGGACAGGCTTCGATTTCACAGGAAAGCCGCTTTCCCGGGAGATGGAGGCATTTGCCGGGGCGATCACATCAGGGAGATCTGGTTCGCCCAGCTGGGAGGACGGATATCGCGTAGATGAATTTGTTGCTGCTCTAAAGGCTACCGCTTCTCAACCTGCCATCGTCTCGTTTCCTTTGGATCGTGACGAACGGGAATGGGGAAAGAACGATGACATCTGGCCAAGAAGTGAGTGCTACGCTCGCGGCGGATAGCGAGAGACTTCTTCTTCCGCGGCTGATGGTCGGGTCCAATCCCTTCCAGGGGGTCTCGTACAAGAGCGAAGCACTGAGGAGGGAATATCGGAGTCGCTTTTCCCGCCCTGAAGCAATTCTCGAGGTGATCGGGCACTGCCTCGAGCTGGGCGTCACGACGGCACACTGCTATGCGCGCCAGGCTCAGGTGGAGGCACTGAAGATGGCCCAGGCTCGATACGGCGGCCTTCCTGACACGGTGGCCGTTCTGCCCGATGTGTACGAGGCGATGGCGAGGCAGACAGGGGAGATGGCAGGGACGGCGACTCGGGAGAAGATCAAGTTCATCGTCCGATCGATGCCGCGTCTCGTCTCGGCCGGCGTGAGCGGGAACGTCCTGCCGCTCGTCGAAGAGGTGCTCGAGACCGAGATAGGTCTTGTCTCCCAGGTCCATCCCAGGATCATTCTCTTACACGGAATGCTCGCTGACATGGCATGCGCGATCAGACATCGCTCTGTGGTGGAGACGTTCATCAAGAAGGTGAGGGCCACCGGCGCCGTCGCTGGGCTTGCCACTCACAACCTGGGAGTGATGTGGCGGAACCTGACGGCAATGGAGCTCAGCGTTCCCGTGATAATGGCACCATTCAACCCGCTTGGGTTCATGATGAATCCTTCGGTGGACGCATGTCTTGACGTGGCGGGCGATCGTGGATCCACGCTAATCATAGCCAAGAAGGTCCTGGCCGGAGGCGTCATCGAGCCAGAAGGGGCGCTGAGATATGTGTTCGAGGAGGTGGGCGTCGAGTCGGCGGCGATCGGCGTGGCCACTATCGAGGAGGCAGAGAAGACATTCGGTGCCGCACGATCGATACTGGGGGACGACTTTGACCGGAGGTATGAAATTGCCAGCTGAGGTCGGAGCCACCGAGAGCGACAGCGTCCTGCGAATTGATGTTCTGGTCGGGCAGATCAACGTCGATCTGACGACATGCCAGGGATGCGGTTGCTGCGCCGAAGGGTGCCCCGAGGGTGCGCTCGTGATGGTTCTGGACGTCGAGGGAGTCTTCTCCCATCCTGACGTCTTCGATACGGAGGCATGCATTGGCTGCGGTGCCTGCAAAGCCCGCTGCCCCTCCGGCAGCATCAGCCTGTTGTTCAGCTTCGAAAATGAGGAGGAGGATGACAGCTCCGGGGAGCAAAGTCCCGAGGATGCTTCTCATTGGGCTTGACGGCGCCGACTGGCGTGTGATGAAGCCGCTGATGGAGAAAGGACAGCTGCCCACGCTTGCTCGCCTGGCAGCGGAAGGGGTCCGTGGAGATCTGCTCTCATTCGAGCCTCTGGCTTCTCCACTCGTCTGGACAAGCATTGCCACCGGTAAGGTTCCTGAGAAGCACGGAATCAAGGACTTCTTCGCAACACAATCAGCCATCAAGGCAAAGCGGATATGGGACATCGTTCGTCAACAGAGACCAGAGGCGAAGATCGGACTGTACAAGTATCTCTTCACCTGGCCGCCCGAGCGGGGCCTCGCATTTGTCGTGCCGGGTTGGACCGCGCGATCTCCGGAGACTGTTCCAGCACATCTGCGGTTCATCAAAGAGATCGAGATGGCGGGTCTCCCGAGCACGAACACGGCGTTGATGCACTATCTGGACGTCGGCTTGCGTGGGCTCATTCATGGGATGAGGGTCTCCACGCTCACACGATGTGCGCTCGTCGCGCTCTACCAACGGCTGCTCAAGCCGAGCAATGTCGAACTGCACTACCGGAAGCAACTTCTGGAGGCGTTGATCGCCGGGGATATCTACTCGCGGCTGATGAGAAAACAGAGATTGGACTTCTCAGCCAGCATCTACGCGGGCCTGGATGGGATTTCGCACCACTACTGGAAGTACTACGAGCCCCATCTCTTTAGAGATGTCTCGCCTCGGGAGAAGCGACGGTACGGAGATGTCGTGGCGCGATGCTACCGAGCTGCGGACCGGATGGTCGGGCGTCTGATGCAAAGCGTCGGAAGGGAGACTAATGTCATAGTTGCCTCGGATCATGGATTTCGAGCCAGCAAAGACTGCTGGATGAAGCGTCAGCTCAACGTTGGCCTCTTACTGCAACGGCTCGGTATCGACGACAGGGTCTATGTCAGCATCATCCTCGACAAGGTCCATTTGAGGTTGAGGGCCGGGAGCCGAGCTGAGCGGAGTGAACTCGTCGAGATGTTGCGTGGCATCGAATACAGGGACAGCAGGGAGTCATTCCTCGAGGTCGATCTGGGATCAGATGATGCGTCGATAGGCATTCGGCCGAGACAGATCGTCGACCAGGGCGACAACCCGTCGATACGCATGCTGGGCGGAGAGGTCCGGCTTCAGGAGCTATTGATAGAGAAGGCGGAGATCTCCGGCACTCATGATCCGACGGGGATTCTGATCATGCGGGGGCCTGCAGTGAACAGGGGAGCTGACATTGGAGTGGTGAGCGTCCTCGACCTGACTCCGACGATGCTCGTCCTGATGAACCTGGCGGTGGGGAGGGACATGGATGGGAGAGTGTTGTCAGAGACCATCGAGCCTGAGTTTCTACGTCGCCACCCGATCCGCTACGTCGACTCATATGAAGAGAGTGCGCACCCGGGACCCGAGCCGGCTGAGATCGAGGAGAGACTGGTCGCGGAGAGTATTGTGGGCGAGAGACTCCGGGGCTTGGGTTACATCGAGTAGCGTAACGGAGAGTCATAGTGAGAGTCCTCTTCCTCAGTTCAGGGTATCCGCCGTCGCGAGGCGGCGTCCAGGTCTACACGTACGAGGTTGCTCGACAACTCGCGGCGCGGGCCGAGGATCTAATCGTCGTCGTCCCGAAATGCGGCGGCGGCCGTATGGGGAGAGACCCTGCATTTCGATTGGTGTATGTGCCGAGGATCGGCCTGGTCAGGGAAGCCGCGATGTTCTTGGTTACACTCTGGTTCGCACTGAGGGGGCGCGCAGACGTCATTTTCAACGCTGTCTGGTTGCCATGTGGTGCCATTGCCATGCTCGTCTCACGGCTTGTCTCCGTGCCATATGTTGTTGCCGCTCACGGGTCGGAACTGCTCGATCGGCAGAATGCGGGGGAGAGGCTGAAGGATGCGGTGAGGAGGCGACTCGGTTGGCTCCGGCGAAGGGTGCTGAAGAGTGCGGAAGCTGTCGTGGCCGTCAGTGACTACACGCGCGCTCTGGCGGTGCTGGCGGGAGCGGATCCTACCAGGGCTACAGCCGTCCCGAATGGCGTTGACGAGAAGAGATTCTGCATGCAGCCGCCGTCGGCGGATCTGGTTGCGGCGTACGGTCTGGAGGGGAAACGCGTGATCCTCACGGTGGCGAGGCTTGACTATCACAAAGGACATGCGGACGTCATTCAGGCGCTGCCAGAGGTCATCAGGCAGGTGCGGGAGGCCGTCTATCTTGTCGTTGGCGAAGGGCCGCGTAAGCGTGAGTTGGAGGAGCTTGCGCGCGGCCTGGGGGTGGATGGATGGATCAGGTTTGCTGGTTCCGTGGATGAGGGTCGACTTGTACAGATGTACAATCTGGCCGATGTCTTGGTCATGATTCCACATGAGACGGAAAAGGACGTTGAAGGGTTTGGACTCGTCTTTCTCGAAGCGAATGCCTGCGGCAAGCCAGTAGTGGGAGGAGACTCGGGGGGCGTGGGCGAGGCAATAGTCGCAGGTGTCACTGGTCTATTGGTCGAGCCAGGCGATGTCGATGGCATCGCGAGAGCGCTGGTCACTATCTTGCGAGATGGGGCCCTGGCGCAGAGGCTCGGCTCTTCAGGCAGGCGCAGAGTCGAGCACGATTTCAACTGGGCATCAACTACAACGAAATTGTGGTCGGTGCTGAGCGATTGCACCGACGTGGAAGAGAGACTGGGAGACCCAAATGTGCGGCATCTGCGGTATGGCGGGGTTCAGTGAACGCGATCTACTAGTGCGTATGTGCGCGACACTGAGACACCGCGGTCCAGACGGGTGGGGCATGTTCTGCGATGAAGGGGTTGGCCTGGGTTCGACCCGACTGGCCGTCATCGATTCGGTGACCGGGCGTCAGCCAATGCACAACGAGGAGAGGACGATCTGGATCGTTTTCGACGGAGAGATCTACAACTCGCCCGAGCTGAGACGGCAGCTGCTATCCAAGGGACACACCTTCCGCACGGCGAGCGATACAGAGACAATTCTCCATCTGTATGAGGAAAAGGGAGAAGGTTGCCTCCAGTGGATCGAGGGGATGTTTGCCTTTGCTCTCTGGGACGGGCGGCAACGTGTCCTCATGCTTGCCAGAGACAGGATCGGTATCAAGCCGCTCCACTACGCGATTCTCGGCAATAGGTTGCTGTTCGGTTCTGAGATCAAGGCGCTGCTCGAATACGAATCGCTTGGAGTTGAGGTCGATCCACGAGCCCTCCATGACTACCTGAGCTATCTCTGCGTTCCTGCGCCCCGCACTATGATGAAGAACATTCGCAAGCTCCGTCCCGGGCACCTCCTCACCTATCGTGGGGGGGTGGTGGCGACGCGATGCTACTGGGAGGTGCAACCCCACAATCCCGACGGCAGGACGCCCACACAGCATCGCGAGGCGATCCGGCACCTCATGGAAGATGCGGTGCGGCGGGAGCTGCGGAGCGATTCACCTGTGGGTGTTCTTCTCAGCGGTGGGGCCGACTCGAGTACCGTTACCGCCTTGGCGGCCACCTACTCAGCCGAACGGCTCAGGACGTTCACGGTGGGCTTTGCGGAGGAGGAGGATCAGCACTGTGACGAACGGGCATACGCCCGCCACATCGCCGGTATGTACGGCACTGAGCATCATGAACTTCTCGTGAGCCCGAACATTGTGTCGTACCTACCTCGCATGGTCCGTTTCTTCGACGAGCCGTTCGGCAATCCGACGGCGATCGCCGCGTACCTTATTTCAGAGATGGCGAAGCGTTATGTCAGTGTCGTATTGAACGGTATCGGAGGGGACGAGTTGTTTGGCGGCTATCCGAGATATATCGGATGGAGGTTTATTGCGTGGTATGCCGAGTTGCCCCGTCGACTGCGTCGCCACACTGTTTCCAGAATCCTTGATGTGATGGAGCACGACCCGCACTTCAATCGGCTGATATATCGATTTCGCGAATTCGACCGGGTTGCGGACATGAGTCGAGAGCGGCGCTACTTCGGCCTGATATCTCTGTTCACCGAGGACGAGAAAAGAGAGCTGTACTCGCCAGACCTCTGTGCTGCTCTCGGTGGTGAGGACAGCGCATCGGTCCTCGATCCCTATCTAAGACAGGATGATGGGAGCGACCCGGTGAATCAACTCGCTTATACCGATGTGAGGGCCTACCTGACAGATAACCTCCTGACATACTTCGATCGAATGAGTATGGCCGTATCTCTCGAAACGCGTGTACCTCTGTGTGACCATCGCCTCGTCGAATATGCCCTCGGAATCCCTTCGTGGGTGAAGATGCGCCATCTGAGACCGAAGTATCTTATGAGGGAGGCGGTGCGTGACCTTCTCCCGCGCGACACGTTGTCCAGGCGCAAGCAGGGGTTCGTACTTCCGGTTGAGCGCTGGTTGCGTAGAGAGTTGCGTGTCTATGTACAGGAAGTTCTGCTCGATCCCAGCACACTTCGCCGTCCATATTTCAGGGGAGATCGAATCGAGCGGCTGCTGTTCGAATGTCTCGACGGGAAACGCGGATCTGGAGTACGTGTCTGGGCACTGCTGATCCTGGAGCTCTGGAACCGCCTCTATCTGGACGGGGAGGGCCGCCTGAGCCAGAAAGAGAAGAGGGAAGCTCGTGCGCGTGCTCATCGTCAACCAGTACTTCCCGCCGGAAGTCGAACCTTCGGCGACTAAGATACACGAAGTGTCACGGGAATGGGTGCGCAGTGGGCTGAGCGTCACCGTGATCACCGGGATGCCCAACTACCCGAGCGGGGTGATCCGTCCGGGCTATCGACATCGCTTGTGGCGTGTCGAGCGAGTCGATGGCGTGCGGGTCATCCGGGTCTTTGCGATTCCCGCAAGCGCCGGCTCGTTCGTCCGTCGTGTTCTGGGTCATCTGTCGTTCATGGTCTCGGCCGGTGTGGCGAGCCTCTTCGCTGGTGAGTGCGACGTAGTGGTTGCGAGCTCGCCGCCGCTTGAGGTAGGGCTTGTTGGACTTGCGGTGGCGCGGTCGAGGAGAAGGCCATTTGTCTTCGAGGTGCGTGATCTTTGGCCCGACGCGGCCATTTCGTTTGGCATCATCCGCAACCGTAGCATCATTAAGCTGGCACGGTTAGCAGAGCGTATCTGCTACCGGCATGCTTCGCGCGTAGTTGTCGTCTCACCGGGTTTCGTGGACCACGTCCTCAATCACGGCGTGTCGAGGGGAAACGTCAAAATCATCATCAATGGGACTGATACCTTCCTATTTCGACCGCGCCGCGAGCGTGATCCTCTGCTCAAGGAGCTATTCCGGAATGGGAAGCATATCGTGCTGTACGCCGGGACCTTCGGCCTCCAGCAGAACCTGATTACGGTGCTAAAGGCAGCCGCTCTTCTGAAGGGGACTCCCGACATCGGGTTCGTTCTTGTCGGCGATGGATGCGATCGAGGCAAGTTGGAGCGCGCCAGGGCGGAATGGCGGCTCAGGAATGTTGTCATTCTCCCACTGCAGTCCAGGCGAAGGGTGGCATCGCTCATCTCTTCGGCTGATATATGTCTTGTCCAGACGGGGCGGTGCGAACTCAATCTGGGAAATCTGCCAGCCAAGCTGTTCGACTACATGGCATGCGGGCGTCCGATCGTGATCGCTGGAAAGGGCCAGGCCCGCATGCTGGTGGAGAAGGCTGGTGCTGGTACGGCAGCCGAGCCGGACGATCCTGAATCGCTTTGCCGTGCTGTGCTTGCGTTAACAGGGAACCAGGCACAGAGGGAGTGTCTCGGGAGGAACGGACGGCGCTTTGCTCTTGTCAACTGCTCACGCCAGATTGTGGCCGGGCGCTACTTGAGTTTGCTGGACGATGTGGTCAACGATCGTGAAGGACGGAGCTCCGGACGCAGGTTCAGCCGCCGGAGGGAACTGGCAAGATTGGAGGTGTGACCTGGTGATTCTCGATAGCCTGCGCGCAGTCCTCAGCAGTCTTCCATTCTGGGTGGCGGTGGCAGGCACAGCTCTTCTCACCCCCGTGGCCGGTCGAGTGGGGCGGAGAATCGGTGCGGTCGACAGCCCGGGACAGGGAAAGATCCATACCAGGCCGATCCCTCGATCAGGAGGCTTGGCGTTGGCCGGCGGCCTGCTCGTGGCGGTGCTCGGGGGGATGGCAGCAGGCAGCGGGGCGATCTCTTGGTCGCGGGAGATGATAGGGGTATTGACCGGTGCAGGCATCGTGACGTGCGTCGGCCTGTGGGACGACACGAAGGGCACTACCCCACTGGTTAAAGCAATCGGGCAGCTGGCGGCAGCTGGCTGTCTCGTTCTCGTTGGCATCAGGCCGGACTTCCTCCCGGCTCCGCTGGCTGTCATCATCGTACCGGTTTACGTCCTGGGAAGCTCGAACGCGATGAACCTCATCGATGGGCTCGATGGGCTTGCGACTGGCGTTGCCGCTATCGCTGCGCTTGGTTTCGTCGCAGTCGGTATGGCGGCGGGAGTTCCTATCGTGAGTGGACTCGCGCTTGTTCTCTTGGGAAGCTGTCTTGGATTCCTCCTTCATAACTTCCACCCTGCGAGGATATTCCTGGGAGACTCTGGATCGAATCTGATCGGCTTCTTGCTCGCCGTTCTCATGATCGGCGTCGTGACGGACCGCCACGATCCGCGTTGGTTTGTAGCGCCGCTCGTCATTCTCGGCCTACCGATCGTCGACACGGCGTGGAGCATAGTCCGTCGGCGCCGGCAGCGGCAATCGATACTTGCGGGTGATCTCGGGCACATCTATAACAGAATGGTAGAGCGTGGCTTAGGCCACCGGGGAGCTGTCCTTGCCTGCTACGCGATCGGGGTCGCCTGCGTAGCATGTGGGTTGTTGATCGTGGGATCGATCGGGAGGGGACCATCGTAGGGTGGTACGCAGAGCCCAGACAGAAACGAGATAGTGCGGGATTGTTTCACAGGACCAATAGACGAGGAGCGAGGCAATGAATGCGTTCAGTCGACTGCAATCACGCGCTGCGATCTTCGTCGAGCTCTGGCAATTCATGCGGGTGAGGCGGAAATGGTGGCTCGCTCCGATGTTGATGTTGCTCATCGTGATGAGCCTGCTCATCGTGTTGGCTGAGGGATCTGCCGTAGCACCATTCATCTACGCACTCTTCTGATACGGAGGCCCAATGTCCCTCTCATCGCGCAGGATTCGGCTCATTGTTGTGGATTTCTTCCTCGTTACCTTCTCCACGCTGGCCGCTTTCGTTCTGCACTACGACGCACAAGTGGGCGAGATTGACCTGAGAGTGCTCTTTCCAGTCTGTCTTCTAACGGCAGTCTTCAGGCTCCTGGCCTTCTATCGGTCGAGACTCTATGAAGGCCTGCTCGATTATGCAAGCATCGGGGAACTCATAGGTCTTTCGCGGGCTGTCGCGGTTAGCTCGGTCCTATCTGGCGTCGTCCTGTTGGCGACGGCAGGGTCGATGATCCCCTGGACCATCATCGTGACAGATGGAGTCCTCTGCTTGTTCATCGTGGGCGGAAGCCGCCTCGCGTGGAGGGTGTTGCGGAAGAAGATCACCGGCAGAGGCGACACAAAAATAGACCAGCCGACAGGGAGGACCCGCGCGCTGTTCGTCGGCGCTGGCGATACAGGAGAACTCGTCGTGCGCGAAATGCTTCGGCGCCCTGATGTTCGGTATGTACCGGTCGGATTCGTCGACGATGACATCAACAAGATAGGTCTGCGGATCCATGGCATCCCCATTTTGGGAACCACGCAAGAGATCCCGCAGCTCGTGGCGCAGCACGACGTCGACGAGGTGATAGTGACAGTTGCCTCTGCTTCCAGGGAGTTGCAACGGGGCGTTGTCGATCTCTGTAAGAGATCGGGGCGTAGTGGTGTGCTGGTCAAGACCGTGCCGGGCATACGTGATCTCATCTGTGGGGATGTTCAGCTGAGCAAGATTCGCGATGTGAGAGAGGAGGAGTTGCTAGACCGGAGCGAGGCGATGGAGGATGAAGATGAATCAATAGGCGATGCCTACCGGGGGAAGTCGATCATGGTGACAGGTGCTGCAGGCTCGATCGGACAGGAGCTGTGCCGGCAGCTTCTTCAGTTCGACCCAGATCGGCTCATTCTGTTCGACCATAACGAGAATAACATGTACTTCCTGACGCTCACACTCAGATCGATGGGGCGGGACACCCGGGTCGTGCCGGCGATCGGAGATGTTCGGGACGAGCCACGAGTGAGTGGCGTCATGAAGCAGTATCGACCCCAGATACTCTTCCATGCTGCGGCCCACAAGCACGTTCCGTTGATGGAGCTGTGTGTCGGAGAAGGAGTGAAGAACAACGTGCTCGGCACTCTGAATGTCGCCAAAGCAGCAGACCGATGGGGAACGGAGCGTTTTGTGCTCATATCGACTGATAAGGCGGTCAACCCTCTTAATATCATGGGCGCGACCAAACGCGTTGCTGAACTCATCATACAGTCGATGGCTCAGCAGAGCAGCACTTCATTCACGGCTGTCCGGTTCGGGAATGTTCTGGGGAGCGAAGGAAGCGTCATCCCTCTGTTCAAACGTCAAATCCGCCTCGGCGGGCCCGTGACCGTGACTCATCCCGATGCGGTGCGCTATCTCATGACGATCGCTGAGGCCGTGCGGCTCGTGATACGAGCCGGAACGCTCGGCGGACAGGGAGAGATTCTTGTGCTGAAGATGGGTCAGCCTGTTCGCATTCTCGATCTGGCCGAAAACCTCGTGCGTCTCTCGGGCCTCGAACCAGGGCGCGACATCGAGATCGAGTATGTCGGTCTGAGGCCAGGTGAGAAACTTCGCGAGGAGCTGTGGAATGAGAACGAGCATGTCGAGCCGACTCCGTTTGAGCCGATCTTGAGTGTCGTGCCAGCTTCCTTCGATGGCAGGCGATTCTGCACGCGGGCGGAGAGATTGGCGCGCCAGGTCGTCGACCTGGACCGAGACGAGGTGATGGAGCGGCTGACCGCACTCGTTCCCGAGTATCGTCCTGTGGGCCGGGAGATGAGGCAGCACATAGCAGAGCTCCGTTCGGACTTGCCGAGACCGGGTACAGCGCAGCCGTCTGTCCTCAGACGTTGGCCCGGACCGTTAGACCGAGATTATGCGGGAACGAACGTCGGTGCGAACTATCAGGGTAGATGAACAGTCCCCTCGCCACCGATCAGGGGGTGCAGATGATTCACGACATGCCGGCGATTCTCGGGGGAGAGCCGATTTTCGATAAAGAGATACCACTGGCCCGCCCTACCACCGTCGGGTTTGACGTCGTGGGAGCGGAGATCGCTGACGTGCTCGCGAGCGGGCTGATGACGAACAGCACGCATGTAGCTTCACTGGAGAGACTGGCTGCAGAGTATCTGGAAGTCGACGAGGTTGTGGCGGTTTCGTGCTGTACATCGGGTCTGATGCTGGTACTGAGGGCTCTTGATCTTCGGGGAGAAGTCATACTCCCGAGTTTCACGTTCGCAGCGACTGCGCATGCCGTCGTCTGGAATAGGCTAGAGCCGGTCTTCGTCGATTGCGACCCGGAGACCTACACGATCGATCCCGCCTGTGTGGCGGCGGCAATGACTCCAGAGACGTCCGCGATCATCGCCACATACATATTCGGAAATCCTCCGGACATGACTGCATTGGAGGATATTGCGCGTGACCGCGGACTGCGCCTCATATTCGATGCTGCCCACGCGTTTGGCAGTTACTACGGAGATCGCCACGCTGGCACGTTCGGCGATGCCGAAGTCTTCAGTCTCAGCCCTACGAAGCCTCTCGTGGCGGGAGAGGGGGGGCTCGTCTCGCTCAGATCCGGCGAAGTTGCCAGGAGAGTGCGGATGGGCAGGGACTACGGGAACCCGGGTGACTACAACTGCAGGTTCGTAGGTTTGAATGCCCGCATGCAGGAGATCTCGGCCCTTCTTGCGAGGAGGAATCTGGAGCAGATCGAGGGGACCGTTCGCCGACGTGGCGAGATCGCTCTGCGCTATCGTCGGGCGCTGGCGTCGATTCCCGGCATCTGTTTTCAGCACATACCTGAATACTGCCGCACCACATACAAAGATTTCTCTCTTTTCATCCAACCCTGTGAGTTCGGGATCGATCGAGACACGCTGGCCGAGGCACTCGGCCGAGAGAACGTCTCGACACGGAAGTACTTCTGTCCGCCGGTCCACCTTCAGGATGCGTACGCCGGGTGGCGGGCAACACAGAGAAGTCCACTTCCTGTGACCGAACTCCTATCGGAGAGTCTCCTCTCGATTCCGCTGTACACTGCCATGCGGGACGAAGAGATCGACGGCATCTGCCGGGCGATCTGGCGCATCCATCTGTACGGAGCGGAGATTGAGATCGCCAGGCAGGAGGAAGGATCAGGCCAGGATGTCGTCGATGTGTCAGCGGCACAAGGGATTACGCCGGTACGCAGAAAATGAACTGGCCGTGCAGAGAGGTATTGCGGGAAAGCCGATAATTGGACAGATTTAGATATCCTCGTTTCTGTCATAGTCTTGAGCCGTCGCTGGCACTTCGGGCTTTTCCTGCGCCTGGACCGATGGTCTTTGGAGGTGGATCCTGAACAGGAGGCCAGGTTGTGTGCGTAGTGGCAATAGCGAATCAGAAGGGCGGGTGCGGTAAGACGACGACGGCCATCAATCTCTCTGCCTGCCTTGCGCTAGAGGGAAAGAGCGTCCTCCTTGTTGATCTGGATCCCCAGTCTCATGCTTCTCTGGGACTGAATGTGGATGTGGAGGCGCTCACGAAGACCGTCTATGAGGTGATGGCCGGAGACGGCGACGTTCCTGCGACTCTGGATGAGGTTCTGGTCCAGCGCGGCGAGAACTTCTGGCTCGCTCCCTCCTCACCCAGTCTCTCCAGGTGCGAGCGCCTGCTGGGGCGCGGGCGAGGCGCAGAACATCGCCTGCGCGTCGCCTTGTTGCGTCTGGAGCGCGACTTCGACTACACCGTGATAGATGCTCCGACCAACCTCGGACTGCTGACGCTCAACGCTCTCCAGGCAGCCCGGAAGGTGATCGTGCCGATCGAGCCCAGCTTCTTCGCCCTCCACGGCGTCGGCAAGATCATGGAGATGGTAGAGAGTATCCGTGAGAACTCCGGCCACGATCTGGAGGTGCGCCTGCTCATGACGTGCGTCGATAGCAAGATGAAGCTTTCGCGCGAAGTCATCGATGAGGCGAAAAGGCGCTTCCCAGGAAAGCTCTTCCTGACAACGATACACGCAAATGTGCGATTGAAGGAGGCGGCGAGCTTCGGGTGCGCGATCAGCGAGTACGACCGCAACTGTCAGGGCTTTCAAGACTACTGTTCACTTGCGAGGGAGGTGATCGCAGATGAGGAGAGGAGCCTTCAGGAAGGATCTGTGATCGACTCAAGGGGCCCGCGTCGAGTACCTGAAGGCATCTGCTTCACGCTCGTCGCGCCGGATGCTCAGTCGGCTCATCTCGTCGGTGACTTCAAAGGGTGGGTCCCCAATTCGGTTATCATGACGAGCCGAGACGATGGTGTGTGGACGGCAGTTGCACCACTCAAGCCCGGCAGATACCACTACCGGTTCGTGATCGACGGCCGGTGGGTCACCGATCCCAGCAATCCGGCTGTGGAGACCGACCGATTCGGACGATTGAGTTCAGTCGTTGAGGTTGAGTGAACATGGGAGAGAGAAAAAAGAGGTTCCTCTTGCATCTGTCATCGCCGAGCTTGGCCTCGCTTGATGAGAAGCAGTCCATACTCATCTTCCGATGGCTACTTGTCTTCGTGCTTGTAGCTCTCATGGTATTCGGGACAAGAGGCCTGCGGTTTGCCTCGGCAGGATACTATCTCGCCATCGCAATCTTCGTCTCAAATCTCGGCCTCCTTGCAATCCCAAGGAGACGGTTCCGCTCAGCGGCCATGTTGAACATCATTTTCCTCGCCGATACCGTGTTCGTGACGGCCGCCATTTACTTCTCGAGTGGATTCCGGAGCGACCTCTATCTCATCTACTTCCTCGTCATCTTCATCGCTGCTGCTGCGGGGAGACATGCCTGGGGTTCGATGCTCACGGGCGCCGTAGCAAGCATCCTCTATGGATGGCAGGTCTTCAGTTCATCCGGAGCGGCGGCGCTGACTGAAGGCGCATTTCTCATCCGTATTCCGTTTCTGTTTGTCATTGCTGCAACGAGTAGCCTGCTCGCGCGCCAGGCAAGGCTGCGCAGGAAAGAACAAGAACGCCAGCAGCGTTTCATCAAGGACCTCCAGCACCAAGTCGAGGTCGCCACTATGGTGGGAGAGAAGGCGACCCGGGATGCTCGCACGATGGACAGGCACCGCGAGAGCATCCTGAGCAGCATGACGAGCGGGGTCATCATCGTCGATGGTTCTGGGAGCATCACCAACTTCAATAAGGCCGCTGAGCAGACTACGGGTCTGGAACCTGGCCGAGTACTCGGTAGGCCGTTCACCCAGGTGGGCCTCCCCTCGCCCCTCGCCGAGATCCTCGTCGATGCCCATTCGAGCCATCGCCTATCCTTCGGCAAAGAAGCCGAAATCGTGCGAGAAGGCGAACCGGCGATCCAGCTCGGCATAACAACATCGCTTGTCAAAGAAGAGGGTGACGGCCCGTGCGGCATCATCGCCATATTCAAAGACATCACCGCCACCAGATATCTAGAGAAGCGAGTGAGAGAGGCACAACAGCTGGCAATCCTCGGGGAGATGGCAGCCTGTGTCGCGCATGAGATTCGAAATCCTCTGAACTCGATCAATGGATTCGCGCAGCTGATCCGACAGAAGTCATCCGAAGATGACAAACGGAGAGAATATGCTGAGGTCGTCCTGAGGGAGGCCGAGCGCATTGACCGGATTATCGAAGATATTCTGGGTTTCGCGCGAAAGAGAGTTCCCGACTTCAGAGCCACAGATATAAATGGGCTGTTAGATGACGTGGGACGAGCGGTTCGCGAGAAGAGCGAGAAGAATGGCGTGTCGATTGAATTCCTGTTCGCCTCGGGTCTGCCGCCGATCGAGGTGGACGGGAATCAGATGAGGGAAGTCTTCTTCAATCTACTGCACAATGCAATCGATGCGAGCGAGGGCGGAACTACTGTGGAGGTCAGTACCGGGATCGATGACCAGTGGCTGACGATAGAGGTTGCCGACCAGGGGTGTGGGATGAGTGAAGAGGTCAGAGAGCGGATTTTCGAGCCATTCTTCACGACGAAGGAGAGGGGCACGGGTCTTGGATTGGTGGTCTCGAGGCGGATCGTCGAGGGCCATGGGGGAACGGTCGCAGTCGCGAGTGAGGAGGGAAGGGGTACTCGTTTCACTATCAAAATCCCTCGAAAAGATGGTGGGTACAGGGAGCATCGAGAGACGGAGCCTGCCGCCGTAGCGCAGACGCAAGGCATTGACTCACAGTGCTAACCTGCCTGAGAGGTGTCCAATGAGAACCAGGGATGAGAGATTGGGGGCCATGACCCGGCGCCGGCTGGGGGGGGCTGCGGTGTGTGGGGCACTCATTTCCGTCCTGTTGGCGTGCAGTCTCTCCGCGGACGAAGTCCCCGGCGAGACAGAACAGAGCATGGCCTTGATCGGGAAGGGCAGGGAGCTCCTGGCCTTCAGGGAAGTCGAGGTCGTCACGCTGCCGGCGATGCGTGCCCAGTCGCCAGAGGAGGCCCAATCGAGTGTTACCGTCCTGTCCGGCGAAGACGTGAAAAGATGGGGCACGTTGGGACTGGCGGATGCATTCCGGGGGATCGCTGGGATCGATGTATTGCGGGTCACTCCGAACCAATGGGAGGTGACAGCACGTGGGTTCAATCAACTCCTGTCCAAACGGATGCTGGTTATGGTTGATGGGCGGACAGTGTATGCGGACTTCCACGGCCTCACGCCGTGGGATGCACTGCCGGTGGTTCTTGAAGACATCGAGCGTATAGAGATCATCCGTGGTCCGGGCTCAGCCTTGTACGGGGCCAACGCGTTCAATGGGGTGATAAACATCGTCACCAGACCAGTCGAGTCATCTGTCGGCACAAGGCTGGCGACACGGATCGGCGACCGCCATTTCTTCGAGAATTCGGTGATCCACGCCGACACGATTGGATCTTGGGGATATAAGTTCACAGGTGGATGGCGGCAACGGGAGGTTTGCGAGGGAGCTGCACCGTACGCCATGAAGAAAGTAACAGTGCTGGCACAACGAGGGTTCGGCCAGAACGCGATGCTGACCATATCGGCCGGCGCAGTCGACGGGCAGTTCCAGTACTTGATCGACCACCTCAACTACAACGAGATAGATGGTTGGACCGGATACGGCGAGGTGGATCTTGACGTTGGAGAGCTCTCGCTTCAGATGTTCACTAACGTGATATCGTTCAGTCAGACTGATTCGATCTTCGACGGGAGTTCGGATGGCCGGATCATGACCTACGACGGCGAGGCACAGTACTCGAGGATACTCGGTCCGGGGCAGCGGCTTGTCGTAGGCGGCTCGATGCGCCGGAATGACATAAGGTGCGACCTGCTCGGAGGGGATCGTGTCCAGTATCTCACTGCGGGGTACGTTCAACATGAGTGGCGGCCGACACAGCACGTTGAGATACTGTTGGGAGGGCGTGCGGACTACCATGAGTTGACAGGTGAGCACCTCACCCCACGAGCCAGCATGGTCGTTAATCCGTGGAAGGGGCACTACATCCGTGCGTCGGGAGGATCTGCCTTCCTCAATCCCACGTTTCTTGAGTCCTACATCAGCTACGTGACGTCATCAGTGCCAGGATTCGATCTTTCTGTCCGGGGCGATGAAGGGCTTTCGCCCGAAACAGTCATATCCTATGAGCTTGGATACCGGTTTGCGAGGCCGGAGTTCACCTTGCGGGCTGAGGCGTTCCACTGTGAGCTCTCCGACCTGATCATGCGGAAGGTCGTTGAGACGATTCCGTCGCCGCCGGCGCCCATACCAGGCGTGCCGATGAGCATCGAGTATAGGAACGAAACAGACGGAAAAGTCTATGGGGGTGAGTTCTCGCTCTCCGTTGCGCCGTCGAAAGGTCTACGGGTACTGAGTTCTTACAGCTACCAGCGGGTCGAGGATCCAGACACAGAGAGTGGCCTCAGTCTTTCGCCACGGCATAAGGCTTCTCTCGGAGTCGATCTGGGCCTGCCGTTCAGATCCACGGCGACGCTCTGGTCTCATTTCGTGAGCAGCACGGAGTGGGAGACAGGGAGAGTGGATGATCGGTTGCTGGTTAACGGATATCTGGCACATGATCTGTGGAAGGACCGGATGGTCATAGAGGTGGCGGTTGTCAATCTACTGGGGGAAGAGATGAGGGAGTACCCGGACGCGTATCTACTGGAAAGGCAGGTTTCAGTCGGGATCCTGTTGTCTCACCTCAGGTGAGGTGTCGACGAGCGACCGAACTCGAAGTCCATCCAGTAAGACTGTTGTCTCTGGCCCCTGTCACAGTGGAATCGCAATTCGTTCGTAGCACGGAGTGGGAGAACGGAGTGACGGATGTGTGAATATCTAGATGCCGATGGGATTGCCAGGCAGGTGGCGGACGGCATATCACCGGGATACAGCAGATGATCCGGCATCCATCTGGTGCAGTTGAACGGTATCAGTTCTATCGGGTAGATGGGCAGCGGGTGATTATGGTGTTGGTGGCGGCAGCGATCGCCCTGAGTGGAAGCATGATGGTGTCGGGCGCTGCCGATCGCGACGCAAGCATCGTAGTGGTGATCAAGAGCGGCGCGCTTGGTCCGTACGAGAATGCCCTGAGGGGCCTGCGGCGACAGATAGAGGAGAAATCGAACGACCTCCCCCTATGGGTGGTCGACTACGAGCTGAGAGGCGACGTTGAGGAAGGACGTCGCATGATGGCGGGAGTACTGGAGAAGTCGCCATCCGTAATAGTGACGCTCGGTTCAGTGGCTACTGAGGCCGCAATCGCCTCTTCGAGTGAGGTGCCGATCGTCTTCTCTGTGGTCCTCAATCCTGTGGCCAGCGGACTGGTCGAGCATTTGGGGCCAACAGGCCGCAATATCACCGGTGTCGCGATGGACATTCCGATCGAAGACCAGTTTGAGGCCATACGGTCGGTCTGTGGCGGAAAGGTGAGACGTATTGGCGTCCTCTACAATGAGACTGAGACTGGTCAGGTCGTCGGTGAGGCGGAACGGGTTGCGGGAAATATGGGGATGGAGCTCGTGGCCGAGCGAATCGTAAAATCGACGGATATCCCGGCTGCGATGGAGCGCATAACTCGTGACGCAGATGTGTTATGGATGGTTGCCGATGGAAGGGTCTACACTGAAGCGTCAACTCGGTACGTCATCGTGGAGACCCTCAAGTGGAGACTGCCCCTATTCGCGATCTCTCGTCCCTATGTCGATGCCGGTGCGTTGATGGCCTTGGCCTGTGACTACGAGGGGCTTGGACGCCAGGCCGGAACGTTGGTGATACACATACTCGAGGGCAGGCCGCCCGGCGAGATACCGATCGAGAGACCCGAGATCGTTCAGCATGTGATCAATCTGAGGACGGCGGAGGCGATTGGGATCGACATCCCTGAGGAAGTGCTCGAAAAGGCACAACAGGTATCTCCCTGAACCAGTCACTTGTGAGAGAAGAACGCGAGTGCGGTGAGCCCGGCCTCCGCCGAAACGATGGGAAGGAACGCCTTTGCGTGATCTTCACGAGGTAGCGGCATGATACAAGGAAGACCTCGATTCCGCTTCACCCTTACGGGCAAGGCGAGCATATTGGTCTCTCTTCTTGTAGTGATGACCTCAGTGTCGCTCAGCATCGCCTTCATACAGCTGGCTTCGAGGCAGATGTTCCGGCGGTACATTGAAGACGGCGCGGTACTTGCCCAGCATCTCGCCGACGAGTCAGACTACGCGCTCCTGACCAGAAATCTATCTTCCCTTGAGGATCATTTTAGGACGCTCATCAGCAGTGAGTCTCATATCTATGTCCGCTTGCTGGATGCCGACGGCGGTGTGGCGTCATGTGTTTGTGAGGATCCCTCGTGTGCCTGCGGGGAATCGCCCGCGCCGCATTGCCCGGCCTCACAGGCGTTCGATGAGACGCCGCGTATCGAGGTGGGTACGGCAGTAGTACGTGGTGGGGGGCTCACAGAAGATGGGGAGGAACTGTACGAGATATCCGTTCCGATCATGGTGGCTCTCAGGCCCCTGGCCCGCGAGGAGCTCGAGTTCGGGTATGTGGGCCCCCTGAGACCTTCCTTAGGTTCGCGATCCCCGGACTCGGTTGCGCTGTGGACATCGGGACGGTCAGATGAGATCGCACTTGCCGGTCCCCCTGACCGAGCTCTCCAGGGAGAAGGATTGGGTGAGGAACTGACCGTCTCAGAACAGATCGGTACGCTACAGCTGGGACTTTCGCGCCGGGAGCTATCAGGTCTGATCGGGAGGATCAAGAGGACAACCGCGGCGTTCACGCTTGGAGTGATCGTTGTGGGCGTCCTTCTGACCCTCACCTTTATCCGTCTGGTTCTCAGCCCGCTCAAGGAACTGGCCGAAGCGGCAGAAGACATTCGCGGAGGAGATCTATCGCGCCGAGTTCATATCGCCGGCGGTGATGAGATCGGGGACCTCGCACAATCCTTCAATCAGATGCTTGATCGGCTCCAGGAATGGCAACGCCGTCTGGTACAGTCCGAACGGTGGGCTACCGTCGGACACTTCGCCGGGAGCCTGGCCCACGAACTGAGGAACCCCCTGGGGGTGATCCGCAACTCGAAGTTCTTCATCGAATCGCGTATCGACGCTGACGAGAAAATCAAACGGCATCTCGACCTGATCGATCAGGAGGTCGAGATGGCGAACACGATTGTCACCGGCCTCCTCACATTCTCGCGACTGAGCGAGCCGAAGAAGAGGCCGAGTGATCTCAATGCGCTCGTCAGGCGGTCGGTAGAGCGTGCCGAACTCTCAACAGGAGTGAGAATCACCCTTAATCTGAGCGGAGACCTGCCGGTCGTTGAAATCGACCAAGGTCAGGTGGAGCGGGTCTTTGTTAGCATCATCAAGAACGCCGACCAGGCAATGGAAGGTACGGGAACGCTTGCGATATCGACGAGGTCCTCCTGGCTCCGTGATGAGATCGAGGAGCGCGATGTAAGCGCGGTGGAGATCGCATTCGACGATACGGGATCCGGGATCTCACGGGAAATAGAAAGTAAGATCTTCGAGCCCTTGTTCAGCACAAAGGCGCGGGGGATCGGCCTCGGGCTGTCGGTGGCAAAAGCGATCGTGGAGAATCACCGCGGTGTCCTCGAGGTCCGAAAGGGGGTTGGAAGAGGGGCGCGATTCGTGGTGACGTTGCCAGTCTCTGGGTTGAAAGATAGGAAAGTGATGACTGGCGCTGCTGACATAGGTGCTGGCATGAGCGTCGGGGAGACGAATGGGCACAGCGAGGTCCCCGATGCAGAGAAGGCGAGTGAGAGAGTCACGTTTCGGGGCGTGTTGGCGGAGGGAAGAGAGCGAGACGAGACCTGAGACCAGAGAGGCTGCTAATGAAGAAGATACTCATTGCCGATGATGAACCGAATGTGAGGCTTCTGTTCTACGAAGCGCTGAGCGATGCCGGATATCAGGTGATGACCGCGGTGAGTGGTCATGAGGCGCTGCAGAAGATCTTCCGAGAGAAGCCGGATCTGGTAATCCTCGACATCAAGATGCCGGGCCTTCATGGTATAGAGGTTCTTGAGAAGATCAGGGAACAGGATGAGCACCTTCCGGTCATCATCTGTACGGCCTTCCGTCACATGGAGGACGACTTCGCACTCGCCACGTCGAACATAAGTGGGTACCTCGTGAAGCCGGTCGATGTAGAAGACATGAAGAGGAAGATTCAGGAAGTTCTGCAGGGCGAGAGTGTGCAGATGCCAGAAGGGAAGGAGGAACCTCATGGAGCGTCCGTTTAGCGTCCTCATCGTCGATGACGATGAAGGTATGTGCGAGACCTTGGCAGATGTCCTACTCGACAAGGGACATGAGGTGGCGATCGCAAAGAGCGGTGAAGAAGCGGTACAGCTCTTCAGAAGACAACAGTTCGACCTTGTGCTGATGGATGTCAAAATGCCGGGGATGAACGGTGTTGACACACTGAAGTGCCTTAACCAGATGAAAGGGAACGTGAAAGTCCTCATGATGACTGCCTACGCGGTCGATGACAGGCTGGAGGAGGCACTTCGGGAAGGAGCGATAGGAGTGGCATACAAGCCCCTCGATCTCGGGGATCTACTCAACACTATTAGAAAAGTCACCACTGAACCGAGGCCAGTTGCCGTATGACTGTGGAGAACCAAACGAAAGAGTCCAGCCGAGTCTCGACTCTGGATCGCGCCGATGATGAGAGCGCGCGCCTGTTGGTTGTGGATGATGACAAGGGTATGCGAGAGACGTTGGCGGACATCTTGGAGATGGAAGGATATGAGGTTGACGCCGTGGGTGAGGCGTCAGCCGCGCGGGAACTGGTAGCACGGCAGTTCTATCATCTCGCGTTGATCGACCTCAGACTCCCCGGCGTGGATGGTCTCGATTTGCTCACCCAGATCAAGGGCACGAGTCCTGACACGATCGTAATGGTCGTAACAGGCCACGCGTCTCTTGAGTCTTCGGTCGATGCCATCAATCTCGGAGCTGAGGGCTACATCCTCAAGCCGATCGACATCCCAGGTGCGAGGAGTTCGATAGGCAGGGCATTGGAGAAGCAGCGACTTGTGTTCGAGAATCGACGACTACTTGAGGAACTGCGCGGAATGAATGTCCGACTGGAGCAGAACAATATGGAACTGCAGCAGGAGATCGCTGGCCGGAAATCCCTGCAGGCGCAGCTTGTGGAGTCGGAGAAAATGCTCGGCATCTACCAGCTTGCCGCTGGAGTCACACACGAGATCGCCAATCCGCTAACAACGGTCATGGGAAGAACTCAGCTATTGCTGCGGAAAGCAAAAGAGCTGGATTTGCCAAGGGAGGTGGTAGACTCTCTGGAGATTATCCAGTACGAGGCCGCACGAACGGTGGATACACTCGACAATCTGTCTCTCTATTCAAGATCCCGTGTGGACAAATACGGTCCGTGCAATGTCAATGTGGCAATAGAGCGGACCCTGTCCCTTTTCGGACACGAACTGGACGATAACGACATATTGCTGACGCTCGATCTATCACCAGAACTGCCCGAGATGGCTGCGAACGAGTCGCAGCTCATGCGTGCGTTCGCCGCCATTATCAGGAACGCGAGTCAGGCTATGCCGGGAGGCGGAGAGCTAACGATAGAGACAAGATCGAAGAAAGGGGAGGTTCACATCGCCTTCCGGGACACCGGGGTCGGCATCCCGGAGGACATACGTAGTCGTGTGTTTGAGCCTTTCTTCACCACGAGAGACCCGGGCAGAGGTACAGGGGTCGGACTCTCCGAGGCCTACAAGATCGTCAAGGATCACGGAGGATCGATAGGAGTCGAGAGTTCTGAGGGGAAAGGGACGACCATACGTATCTCGCTTTCCCTGGAAGCATCGGACTCCACACTGTCCTAGGGTTATCTGGTACAGCAGCTCGCATAAGAGACCGCCATCTTCGACCTACTCCCCCGGCCATCGTTGGTCCTCGATCCGGCTTGTTGATGAGGAGACAGGGGCCTAATTTGCTGTCCCCGTGCACTCAGAGATGGGGGAGTCGGGCCCCACTCAACGGCTCATACGGCCGCACGCACTCCCCGAAATGACAGGATTTCGCCCGTTGTGGCTGGCGGGCGAAAAATATGTTGACACGGCTCGTAGGCTCTACTAAGATTTAGAAGACGGGGGGTGTGAACAGCGAATCGTGAAGGGGGTGAGAGCGAAGTTGGGTAGCGCGAACATCTTAGACTTCTCAGACGCCGATTTCGATGAGCAGGTACTGAAAGCTGACACGCCGGTAGTCGTGGATTTCTGGGCAGAGTGGTGTGTGCCCTGCAAATTCATAGTCCCGGTTCTCGAGGAGGTATCACAGGAGTACTCGGGCAAGGTGAAGGTAGGAAAGCTCGATGTAGACGCCAATCAGTCGACCGCGGCGCGCTACATGATTCGGTCAATCCCCACTGTCTTGTTCTTCAAGGATGGGAAAGTTGTCGATCAAGCTGTGGGGGCGAAGCCGAAAGCTGAGATCGTTGCCAAACTCGAAGCGTTGCTAGAGGGGTAGCGTGCCCGATGCGGCGCCACACTGGCAAGGCAGTGGTGTGATTGCTGAGGGATGGAGGCGGACCCAACTTCGTGACTTCATCCCGCGAGTGGAGCGGAAATCGCCCAGGCCGTGGTGGCCTGGGCTGTTTCTCTCATCCCGCATGACTCTCGTTTCGGGAAGCGTTCGATGTTCGCTGGTCTGAAACCATTCTTCAAGAGATTCGGGAAGGTTATCGCCGTATGGCTTCTGATCGCGGCGTTCATAACCGTTGGCTTGTTGAGCGGCCTCGATAAGAAGGTAATCGCCATCGGGGTCGTGGTGGCCGGCCTCCTGACGCAGGCATTTTCCGGCCTCCTCATTCTCGTCGGGGCGGTGCCGTTGGTCGGACCGCTCATCGTCAACATAGTCACACTTCCCTTCTTTCTCCTGGTTAACGGGATCGCGTACCTCGTCACATTCCTCGCTATCAAAAGGGGGTATAAGGTCGACGTTCTGAAGACGCGGATCCTGGTGAGCGCATTCCTGGTTGGTATCATCGTAGGTTTCATTGTTGGGAGACTGATATGAGGAGCACGGGCTCGGTCGTATGTGGACTCGCCCTGGCGGCAGTCATCGCGATCTGGATATCCGGTTCTGAAGCCCAGATATACGGCCAGAATAAGGTCCAGTATCGGGGCTTCGAGTGGTCGATCAGACACACTGAGCACTTCGACATCTACTTTTATGAGGGTGCGGAGGAGCTGGTACAGTACGTGGCCGACATTGCCGAAGCGGCGTATGACCGGCTGGAGAAGGATCTCCAGCACTCACCATCGCGTCAATTTCCTGTAATCATCTACAGGTGTCACAGTCACTTCGAGCAGACTAATGTCATCACCGAGTTGATCGAGGAGTCCGTGGGCGGATTTACCGAGATATTCAAGACGAGGGTTGTCGTGCCGTTCAACGGCTCTTATGAAGATTTCCGTCACGTCATAGTACACGAGCTGACTCACGCCTTCCAGTTCGATCTGTTGTACGGGGATGCCTTCGGATCCCTGTTGTCGAGACAGTACTTCTATCAGCCGCCGCTGTGGCTCATGGAGGGCGTGGCCGAGTTCCAGTCTATTGAGTCCCTTACAGAGACGAATATGATCCTCAGGGACGCCGCAATCTACGACGCGTTGATTCCGATCGATAGGCTCGAGTTCTACGGAGGCTCGTTCATTGTATATAAGGAGGGGGAGTCGGTCATCCGGTACGTGGCTCAGTCGTACGGTCGCCAGAAGGTGGGCGAAATACTGCACCAGGTCAGGATGAGACAGGAGATGGATGGAGCCCTGATGGCGGTTATCGGTAAGGGGGCTGCTGAGCTGAGCGAGGAGTGGTCGAAGCAGATGAAGCGGACGTTCTGGCCGGAGTTCGGCAGCAGAGATGAAGCGCCGAGTGAGGCCCATCGGCTCACCGATCACAGGGTCGACGGTTCGTTCATAAACCTGAGTCCCGCCGTTTCACCTGAGGGCGACAAGATAGCGTTCTTCTCGAATCGGAACGAGTACACTGATCTCCTGCTGATATCGGCTATCGACGGCCGGGTGTTGAGGCGGTTGGTGAAGGGAGAGAGGTCGGCAGGATTTGAATCCCTCCACGCCATGGAGAGCGCCATATCGTGGACGTCTGACGGGCAGAGGATTGCGGTGGTTGGGAAGAGTGGCGGGAAGGACTATATCTATATCATCGAAGCGCAAAGTGGAAGGCTCATCGATCGAATCGATGTCGATCTCGATGCCTGTTCCTCTCCCGCATGGTCGCCAGATGGCTCCGCAATTGCGTTCGCCGGACTCATGAATGGGAGGCAGGATCTCTATCTTGTGAGCCTTGGTGATCGCTCAGTGACCCGCTTGACGGATGACCAGTTCGACGACCGCGATCCCGCATGGAATCCTGACGGCAATCAGCTCGCCTTTGTATCGGACAGAACAGATGGGGAGAGTGAGGATGCGGTATTCGGACAGTATGCCGCATTCGTGCTCAGCCCTGTGCGGCCCGGCGGTGAGATCCGTCGCCTGACTGCTCGAGGTTCCCAGGCGAGTCGGCCCTGCTGGTCCGAAGAGGGAACGAAGCTCATATATGTCTCCGATGCGAGCGGCACCAGAAATCTACACCTCTACGATCTCTCCGATTCGACCGAGGCACGTGTGACTGACCTGGTCGGGGGCGTATACACTCCGTCGTGGTCGGCCGATGGGAAACGAATGGCTATGGCCATCTATGGCGAGCGAGGGTGGGACATCTTCACGGTTAAAGACCCGGTTGAGAATCTCACGCGTGTCCCCACTGAGAGCACCGTTGCCGATGCAGGTGGAACCGAGCTCACAGAGATGGCCGACGTACACGAGGCTCTATACTCTGAGGAAGCAGATGAGCCGGGAGAAGAGGCCGGTCTGAGTGATGTCACTGAGACAGAGGTCCTGGGTGAGACAGAAGAGAGCTTACCAGGAGTAGACGAGGAGGAGCGTCCCGAGGTCGAGAAGTACCGGATCAGGTTCACGCCGGACTGGATTACAGGCGGGTTACAGTACTCGACCGGTTACGGCTTCGCCGGCCAGACAGGTCTTTCGTTCAGCGATATCCTGGGAAATCACAGGATCTACTTCGAGTCTGACCTGTTCAGCAACATCACGGAATCCAATTTCGTGCTCGCGTACTATTATCTGCCTCGAAGGATAGACTGGGGTGCTGCCGTCTATCAGCAGCGCTATTACTACTTCTCCGGCGATGGTCTGATCGCCCTCCGGACGTTCGGAGCCAGTGCACTCGCGCGGTATCCGTTCAGCCGGTACCATCGCCTCGATTTCTCACTTGACGGATATGTCATTCAGGAGGACTCGATTACCTTCGTGCAGAGAGGATATTACGACATCGAGGCCGTGCGCACGAGATCACGGGCATTTGTCCTCCTGCCGGCGATCTCGTTCGTGCAAGACAATGCACTCTGGGGCGTGACCGGCCCTGTCAACGGAAGCCGCTGTATCTTCTCCGCGGCGAGGTCGCTCCCCGAGCTGGGGTCCGATCTGAAGTTCACGACGGGGTATTTCGATTGTCGGCGATACCTGCGACTCGGCCAGCGCCACACCCTTGCCCTCCGCCTGTTGGGTGCAGGGAGCATGGGGCGCGACCGGGAGCGGTTCTGGCTTGGCGGCAACGAGACACTGAGGGGATACACGTTAGGAGATTCTCTCTTCGGAACCAGGGTCGGGCTGGCGACTGCCGAGCTCCGCTTTCCATTTGTAGACCATTTTCTGGTGGCATTCCCTCTGCCGGTGGAGCTACGCAGTGTCCGTGGTGCAACCTTCGTCGATCTCGGGGCGGTGTACGAAGAAGATGAGGACTTTGAGCTCTGGCGAGACACGAGTGGTGAGCCGGAACTTGTGGATCTTCGGCTCGGGTTTGGCGCGGGTGTGCGGGTCCGGCTGTCGTTTCTCGTAATTCGCTATGATGTCGGTTGGGCTAGCAACCTCCGGGAGACGACAAGGCCCCGGCACTATGTCAGCCTCGGACCGGAATTCTGATCCTTTCCTTACATCCGCAGTCTTCGACCAAAAGTGCGCGAGTCTCACGCATCGCCGGTCGGTACGGGACTGAGGAGCCGGAGACCTGCAAGATTGATTCGCCGTGTCCGCCGGAGGAGTCGTGCGGTTCCTGATGGTTGCTCGAGCATGCGCACTGGCGTCGATGTTGACGGTGGCGGGCTGTCCCGCCCCGGTTCGTTATCAGACCCCACTCGTCCCTCCTGCACCGCCCGAGGAGATGGTTGAGCACGCACTCGGGAACCTCGCTGAGCAGCCATTCCGCTTTCGCTGGGAACTGAGAAGGCATGCAGGTGGCGCGCTCGGCCAGGTGGAGGCTACGTTTGAGGGTGAGCGTGTCTGGCCCGATCTCGTGCATGTCCGGGGAGCGTGGCGATTCGGAGAGGAAGAGGAAGAGGAGGAGGCGTACGGCATAGGCGACCAGCAGTATAAGTCTCTGGGAACTGAACGGGAGTGGGTGAGAGGCCCCCGCGAGGAGGCGAGTAATCCTCTGGGCCAGGTGGAGGTGGTCCTCGGTAAGGGGCCGTTCTCATTCGAGGGCGAGGAGATCCACCGTGAAAAGAGAATGTACGTATTCGGATTTGAGCCGAATGTTGCGCTCCTCGATCCCACGATGACGAAGTCGGTCACCGGACAGATCTGGGTGGATGCCGAACGGCTGTTGCCCGAGCGCATACTGGCGCGGGAGGACGGCGTGGCGTCCCCCTCTCTATGGTGGGAAATGGCGTTCGATGAGATCGGGGGGCCCCTTGAGCTCCGGCTGCCCACAGCTGGTCGACGCCACCGGATCGTGTTAGAACCCGGCGCTGAAGAGCGTCCCCAACAACAACTCCTTCAGGCGGCTCGCACCGTGGTCGAGGCTCGATGTCGATCCTTTGCCCCGGAAGCGGACATCGAGGTCGATGTGGCGGGGCGGCGCATTGTGTTGGACCTGGGAAATGTGGATGCGCCGTTCAAGGTGGCTCAGGTTGCCGTCCGGCCGGGCTCGCTGGAGTTGTGGCTCGGCTGCTGGCCCGATGAAGATGTCGTGACGCTCCGTGCTGAGGGGGTCGAATCGCGCTATGGAGAGGGCGCCAGGCTGGCCTTCGAAAGAGAGAAGGTGAGCCGGCCTCTAGTGCTTCTCCGCCCTCTGTCCGGAACACCACAGGGGTGTATGCGGGCAGTGCGCTCGGCGTTTGACGATCTAAGCCGCCCTCTCGTCGAGATAGAACTCGATTCACTCTGCGCCGCGCGATTGGGCGAGGATGGACGTCTGGTCGATCGTCCCCTGGCGGTCGTTGTGGACCGGCGGGTGGTTGATGCACCGATCGTGAGGCGGGGACAGCTCGGCATCATCAGATTCGGCCTCGGCATGTCCTCGGACGAGGTGCGTGGCCTTGTCGCAATTCTAGAGAGCGGTCCCCTTCCGGTGGCATTGGTGGTGAAGGAGATTACAGCGCGTTAGATACCCCTCTCCCAGGGGGTGTCATCGGCGAGTAAGCGGTTCCGAATCAGGAGGTTCTGCAATGCTGGATGATAAGCTTCTCGAGATTCTGGCATGTCCCAAGTGCAAGGGAGAGCTCGAATATGACCAGAAGGGGGAACGTCTCCTCTGTCGCGCATGCAAGCTCGCTTACCCGATCAGGGACGATATCCCGATCATGCTCATAGACGAAGCAAAGAAGATCGACGACTAGAATGCTCGGATACCGAATGATGAAACGCTCATCTCCGTTGCTCTGGTGCGTGGCCCCGTTCATCATCGCGGCTATCGTGACCGTGTGGGCCGGCAGCGCAGACGCAAGCAGAGACGATGCCGTGGTGAAGATTATCGAAACACGGGGTGACGGCCTGGTATTCGAGTACCAGCCGGGCACGCCCTCCTTCCGTGGGAGGAGACTCTACCTCCCAGGGACCGTGCGTCTGCAGGAGATCGGGAAGCCCGAACTGCCCATCCGGCGCGTGCACGTCGGAGTACCCCTCGAAGGATCGGTGGAGGCAGAACTGATCGAGGTGCAGTGGGGCGCGGAGGTTGAGGCAGACATCCCCATCGTTGTCCCCGCCGGATCCGGCCCGCGGGCGGCTGAACGTGAGACGCCGATGCCGCCGATGGTAACAGACGAGCCGACCTTTCTCCGCAATCAACGCGTTTTTTCCGTGACGCTCTTTCCAGTGCGGTACGAACCGGCCCGAGGAAGGGCTGTGATCGCCCGGCGGATAGTCGTGGACGTCCGGTTTGCGGTGGAGGGCGAGGGGTGTGCACCTGCCGAACCCGATGATCCGTTTGAGTCCATCTATCGGCGAACGCTGCTCAACTACGACCAGGCGAGATCCTGGAGGCGATGCAGTGAAGCTGAGGCCTACCCGGCGAGGGGAATGTGGACACAGGGGGAGCGGTACAAGGTTGTCGTGACGGAGCCGGGGCTCTATGCGCTCACCTACAACGATCTCGCTGCGGCCGGCCTTCCTGTGGAGATGATCGATCCCCAGACATTCAAGGTGCATAGCTGGGGAGGAAGGGTGCTCCCGACTTCGCTCACCGATCCTCGCCCCGACTCGGTAGAGGTTCCGATCAAAGTCAATGGTGAGGAGGATGAGGCGTTCGACCCCGGGGATTACCTCCTCTTCTACGGTGTAGGAGTGGCGGACTGGGAGTTCGATTCTCTGTCCAGCCAATACCTCTACTATGGAAATCCATATACAGACGAGAATGTCTACTGGCTGAGTTGGGGCGGCGTCCAGGGGGCACGGGTTCCGCAACGGTATGGGGCGCCGGTGAACCCGGGTGCCGTCGACATCTCGAGATTCACCGACCGCATTCGTCTTGAGGAGGAACGTATCAATCTCTACGAGCGCTCGGGCCTGGAGTGGATCTGGGAGGAACTGACACGCGGGAGCACGGAATCGAGTGTGAGCACGTACTATACTGTTAACCTCGAAGGCGTGACGAGCGGCGATACTGTCCTGATCAGAGCGGCCCTCCTCAGTGCATCGAGCGGCGATCCACATCGCATACGTCTCTATCTGAACGACCATCTCGCGGGGGAGGCCGTCTGGGGGAGTGGCCAGGTGAACATCGCCGGGGAGGGACCGTGGCTGGAGGAAGGCCAGAATACGATCGAGATAGAGCACTACCGGGGACCCGATGATGAGACATCGAGCACTGTCCGCCTCGACTACTTCGAGCTCGAATACAGGCGGGCATTTGTCGCTGCTGGCGGCGGACTGCGATTCGGGAGTCCGATCGCTCCAACAGGGATCTATCGGTTCACGGTGCGAGGCATAGGGACCGATGCCGAGGTGTGGGACATCACGGATCCGCTTTCGCCGGTCGAGATCACGGGGTTCGCCGCCGGGTCGGACAGTCTCACGTTCGATGACGGACCGAGTGAACCTTCGCAGTACCTGGCTGTTGACGGTTCAGGGTTGCGGTCGCCCGAGAGGATAGAGGCCGATTCACCTTCTGACCTTCGCCATCCTGTGGCAGGCGCCGACTATATCGTCATCAGTCATGAAGATTTCCTCTCAGCCGCTCAGGCGCTTGTCGATTGGCGGGAGGATCATCTAGCCCGCGTCACTGCCCCCAGGGCGATGCTGATCGACGCACAGGATGTCTATGATGAATTCGCTGGTGGGCTCCTCGATCCTACAGCCATACGGGACTTCCTCAGACATGCAGTCAGGAGCGGCGAGTGGTCACCGGCCCCCGCCTATTGTCTGTTTCTGGGCACGGCAAGCTACGATTTCAAGAACAATCTGGGCCTCACCATCTCCCTCAACTTCATTCCCACATATGAGAGCCAGACCATAGCCTATGACGACTGGTTTGCCTACTTCGACGGAAACGACCGCTTTCCTGACATACACCTCGGTCGGTTCGCCGTTCGCTCGGAATCCGAGGCGGCTTCATGGATCGCCAAGACGCTTGCGTACGAGGGCAGTCCGGAGCTCGGCGCCTGGCGAAACCGGGTGCTGCTGATAGCGGACGATGAATTCAGCGAATTCAGCAATCTGGAAACAGTACACGTAAGGGATACGGAAGATCTCTCTCATAATCATATCCCGGATCTCTATGACCAGGTGAAGGTCTATCTCATGGAGTATCCCAGAGATTCCGGAGGGCAGAAGCCGGAGGCGAGAGAGGACATCATCCGTGGGATCAATCGGGGCGTTGGAGTCGTCTCCTACATCGGGCACGGGAATTCGTCGGTCCTCGCCCACGAGCGGGTACTCCGACATCCCGTCGATATCGATCGGTTCGCCAATCGGCCGATGTGGTACATCATGATGGTGGCTTCCTGCTCGGTGGGGCAGTTTGATGATCCACTGCTCGAATCGATGGCCGGTTACATGAGTCGCATCGACGATGGTGCGGTGGTTTGCTTTGCGGCGAGTCGTCCCACCCAGAGCACTCCTAACGCCGAGTTGACAGATACGACATTGGCCGCGCTTCTGGCCGACAGCCTGCTGACAGTTGGAGAGTGCCTGACTTCCGGGAAGATGGCGAACTTCTGGACCACTAACAGATACTACCTGATCTTCGGTGATCCCGCCATTGCCTATCGCCGGCCCGAGACACCCATGACGGTACTGCTCGATTCGCTGACTACGGTCGTGGGCGACAGCGTTGTGACGAGGGATAGCCTGATTGCGGGAGAACTACTCAGTCTGGAGGGGACGGTAACGCTGGGGGGCGCTCCGGTCGATGGGATGGCGTTTGTCGTTGTCTCGGGGGCAATCGATACGGTCGATCACCAGATACCGAACGGAAGTACGGTGCGTTACCTCCTCCCCGGGGACGAGTTGTTCAGGGGCACCTCCCAGGTCGTGGGCGGACAGTTGCGCGCCGAATTTGTGGTGCCGGAAGGAATCGATAGCGGACAGAGGGGGAGGGTGACGGCCTATCTCTGGGACGGGTTGAGCGAGGGTCGCGGATTGATCGATTCGCTGAGTGTCCGTGGGTCAGGAGCTGCGCCGACCTCCGATACGCTCGGTCCGAGCATCCGTCTGTTCGCAAGCGGAAAGCCTATCGTCGATGGAGACTACGTTCCTGAAGACCTCACGCTGGAGGCCGTAATCGCAGACCCGAGCGGCATCAACATCTCTGGTATCACCGGGCATCAGATCCGTATAATCATCAACAACGACCCCGCGAACTGGCTGGACGTCACAGACTATTTCGTGTATGACCAGGGGAGTTATCAGAGCGGCCGGTTCACGTATCCACTGACTCTGCCGGCCGGAGAAGACACCATTGAGGTGACTGCGTCCGACAGTCATCTCAATCGGACGAGCGTCTCGACCGTGGTGAGAGTCGTCGAAGATATCGATCTGCGGATCGATCACGTCGTTAACTATCCCAATCCATTTCCGAATGACACCCACTTCACCTTCCAGCTCACGCGGGATGCCGACGTCGAGATACGGATCTTCACAGTGAGCGGGCGCCTTATAAGGAAGGTTACCGGCATCGCAGGTGAGGCAGGCTACAACCAGGTCTGGTGGAACGGCAGGGACGAGGATGGAGACCGGTTGGCGAATGGTGTATACATCTATAAGATCATCGCCAGGGCGTCCAGGAGTGGTGCGGGGTTGTCCGGTTCTGTGATTCTGGAGGCGAGTGCCATTGGGAGGCTGGCGGTGCTGCGGTAGCGCCTGGGGGAGACCGCCTCTGCCGGGAAGCCGGGCCGACAAGTCTGATTTCGCTTGACAGCTGTGGGCGCGGCTACTAGGATTTACTCAGGGATGAGCCTTATCAAAGGAGGAATCATTACATGAGACGGATAGTCATCCTTCTGATGGCAGCGTCTGCTATCGTCGGGGCCGCCTCCAAGTCGTACGCTATCTCGGAGTACGGGACGATCTTTCTGCTCATACGCCCCGGGGCAAGGGCAAGCGGAATGGGCAGCGCATTCGCTGCGGTGGCGGATGACGCGTCGGCCACGTACTTCAATCCGGCTGGCCTCGCGTTCCTCACAGAGCATGAGATCACGTATATGTACTCTCAATGGCTGCCTGAATTCGCGCCCGATCTGTACTACATGTTCAGCAGCTACGTTCATCCGCTAGGGGAATGGGGCGTCGTGGGAGGGAATGTCACCTGGCTCTCATACGGGAAGCAGGTGCGGACAAATGAAGAAGGTGAGGAGTTAGGCGAATTCTATGCCTATGACATTGCGCCGGCCGTCTCCTATGGCATGAAGCTGTCTGAGAGCGTGGGGGTGGGAGCCAATCTGAAGTATATCTACAGCCATCTCGCCGATCTCGGCACGGGCGTGGAACAGGGGAAGGGTACTGGCTCGAGCTATGCCCTCGACCTGGGCATCCTGTACAAGGGCCCTGTGCCATACCTCACGCTGGCCGGGGTCCTTCAGAATCTCGGGCCCAACATCAGCTATATCAGCCCTGAGGAATCGGACCCCCTGGCACGGAATCTGCGGCTTGGCTTCGCCTATCGGCTGCTCGACGACGAGATCTCCCGGTTGACCGTCGCCGGCGAGGTGACGAAGGTACTGGTCGCACTTGGTGACGACCTTGGATACGAGTTCGATGAAGCAGTGAAGCACGTGGGAGCTGAGTACATCTATTACGATATCTTCGCGCTCCGGACTGGATATGTGTACGATAAGATAGGCCGGATTCAGGGTCCGACGTTCGGGGTCGGATTCAATGTCAAGTTCTTCATGTTCGACTTCGCCATGGAGCCCGGGGGCGAAGTGCAGCATGACAATAAGAAGTTCTCGCTAGGTGCGCGGTTCTAGCTTCTGCCAATCCCGGATGGTCATCCGAGCTGGGGAGCGCAGCGCGGTCTTCCGGCGCCGGAGGTCATCCGGTCTTCACACTTCTTGCTTCAGGGGAGCGTAGTTGAGAGGAGAATCAGCCTGTGGTGTCTGGGGGCCACGCCTGTAACCCAGCTCGGGACCTCTGTCGTCTTCTGCTCGCGGCGTGTCTTGTTCTGTTTGTCGCTCTCGCCAGCGTCCTGCCGTCACGCGCCGCGCGTATTGAAGTCGATAAGGGCTCGCGCCCTGCGGGCCCCATACCTGAGCATGCCGGTGTGGAGAGGTTCCATGTTCCAGGCCTGCGGGATGGCGTTTCAGAGCGGCGCATCCTGGAGCGCAAACGGGCAGAACGGGTCATGCTTGCGCCCCAACTGGCGGCGCAGCAGGTCCAGGACACCGTGCGTGTTCTAGCGATCCGAGTCGAGTTCCAGGAAGATGAGAGCAGCCTGACCACGGGAAACGGGAGAATGGATCTGGAGGGAAACGAGGAGGATACCCTCTCTCTGTACTACGATCCCCCACATACCAAACTCTATTTCGAGCGACAGCTCGAAGCCCTCCGCAACTACTACCTCTCTACCTCCCTTGGCCATCTGTACGTAGACTTCCGGGTCGTGCCGAATGAAGAGACGTTGACCTACTCTCTCCCTCACACGATGCTCTACTACGGAGATCCCAGCAACAGGGAGCGGGGCCTCGTCGTATTAGTGCGCGACGCAGTCGCGGCTGCGGATGCCGACACTATTGCAAACGTCAACTTCACACCTGACTACATCGGGGATACGACGGGATTCGACGCCTTCATCGTCTTCCATGCGGGAGCGAGCTGGCAGTCAGATATCATGTGGGACAGCCCCTATGACATCGCGAGCGCATTCATACCGGGTGGTGCGATCGAGTACTATCTAGAGCATCCGATCATTGCCAACGCCGGCACCGATACGGTCTACGAGATCTCGATCGTGGCAGAATCGCAAATTCAGGATGGGGTGACGAACGGGATCCAGGGGCTGGTTGCGCACGAGTTCGGCCACATGATCGGCCTCCCCGATCTGTACGATGTGTACGGATGGTCCTCTGGCATCGGGGGCTGGTGTGAGATGTCGACCGGATACTGGCTGAGCGCGGCCGGGATCCCGGCTGGGATCATTCCGCCCTATCTGTCGGCATGGTGCCGGATGTACATGGGATGGGAGACGCCTATCGTTGCGGAGGACCTGTCCCAGGCGCTGGAGATCGTGGCCGCGGCTGTGCCGGTGGACACCGTGACCTATGAGCCGATCGTCGATCCGAGCGATGTGAGAGTGGTGCAGGTACCGATCAATGAGCACGAGTACTTCCTCGTCGAGAATCGTCAGGAGGACATCGACGGAGACGGCATCGTTATCGGCAACATGGAGAATGGGGTAATCATCAGTTTCTACGGCGAGTACGATTACCTCCTGCCGGGATCAGGGGTGCTCATATGGCACATTGACGAGCAAGCGATCGAGGAGCGATTCGCGACGAATACTGTCAATGCATATCCCGATCACAAAGGCGTCGATCTCGAGGAGGCGGACGGTATCCAGGACTTCGACGGCTGGGTGACGTTCTCTTCCTATGAGTTCCTCGGCAGTCCCGAAGATCCCTACCGCGAGGGCAACAACACGTCCTTTGCTCCGAGCACCCAGCCGAATAGCGATAGCTACAGCGGCGCTGCCAGTCACGTCTCGATAACCGACATCGGCCGATCTGGTGTCACGATGGACTGTCTGATCGAACGGCGGTGGGCACAGCCGGGCTTCCCCGTGGCCGCCGGGGATTCGGCGTCATTCATGGGATCGCCCAATCTGGCTGACATCGACGGGGACGGAACTCTCGAGATCGTCGTGGCCTCAGTCGATGGAGCGACCTATGCGTGGAAGGGCGACGGATCACCCTATTTCTCCGAGAGGCCGACAGGGTGGTTCGCCCAGGCCGGGATCGGAGACTCGATCTATTCATCTGTCGCCCTGGGCGATCTCGATGGAGACGGGCTTCTCGAGACTGTGGTCGGTTCGGAGCAGGGACGTGTGTATGCCTGGCATAGCTTCGATGCCGACGGCGATACGCTCGCTGATCCCGTCGCAGGATTTCCTATCGCTACCATCGGTCTCGGTGCGGTTCGGTCCTCTCCGGCACTGGCCGATATCGACGGCGACGGGAGAGACGAGATCGTCGTGGGTGCCGACGACATGCGCCTGTACGTCTGGGAGTTGGAGCCGGTGGATACGTTGAGAGCTGTACCTGGCTTTCCTGTCGATTTGGGGGGTGAAGTCCGTTCCTCTCCCACAGTTGTCGATGTGGATGATGATCCGGAACTCGAGGTGGCCGTCCTGTCAGGGGATGGCCGTCTCTTCCTCATCGACGCCGACGGAACGGTTCTCGACGGCTGGCCCGCAATAGCGCCGTCGTTATTGCTTTCTCAATCATCGACGGTGGTGGGAGATATGGACGGGAATGGATCGCTTGAAGTGATCGCCGTCACTGGCGGGGGTCGTGTCTATAGTCTCTCAGTAAGCGGGGATCTGAGAGCGGGCTGGCCTATGGGCATCGAAGAAAACGTGAAGACAGATCCTGCGCTGGCCGACGTCGATGGAGATGGCTATCTCGAGGTGGCGTTGACGACGCCGAACGAGATCGTCGTCCTGAATCACAACGGCTCGTTTGCCAGCGGTTGGCCGGTGGTAGAGGCCGACAGCATTGTCTTTGGCTCCTCCGTCGTGATCGGAGATGTGGATGGGGATAGAGAGGTGGACCTGGTCTGCGGCACCAGTTCAGGGGAGATTCATGCCTGGCGGAGTGATGGACGGGAGGTGAGCGGGTTCCCCGTGGCAGCGGGCGGCGCCGTCACGTCCTGTCCGATTCTGGGCGACATAGATGCGGATGGAGTACGGGAGCTTGTCGCCTGTACCGAGAGTGGCTGGGTGTACGCCTGGGACCTCGGTGTCACAGAAGACACGCTGACCCTCCCGTGGGGGATGTATCGCGCCGACCCGGGTCACCGGGGCATATTGCACGGGCGGTTCACTCCGGACCCGCCTGCCTATGCCGGGGACCTCCTGCCGAGCGAGAGCCTCTTCAACTATCCAAACCCGGCGTATGGGGATGAGACGACGATTAGATATTTCCTCGGCAGGCCGGCAGAAGTGACGATTACCATTTACAACCTAGCCGGGGATCTCGTTGCCCAGATGGACGGGGAGGCGGCACAGCCGCCTCAGGAGTGTGAGACCGTCTGGGATCTATCGGATGTTGCGAGTGGAGTGTATATCTGCCGCGTCGAAGCGAGGGGAGCGGGGGAAGAGGAGGTCCGTTTCCACAAGATCGCTGTGGTACGATAGGGCCACGTGGGGCCGTGGAGGATACCGTTGCGCTATCGGAGTTTGATATGGTTCGTGTTGGCGACCCACATGGCGGTCGTCTGGGACGTCGGGATATCCCATTGTCGGGAAGGATCTCCCGGAGGCTCTGGTTTCGCTGAGCAGACCTCCCTTAGAGGTCGGCTCGCGGAATCGAACGCGGGATCGCTTGAGCTCCCTCCGTCTCTCTCACTGGACTCCTCCACGCCTTCCACCCCGGGCGAGGTATCTGTTCACGATGGCCTCGAGGATACACAGAAGAAAGCGAAGAAGTCGCTTGCGAAGGCTGCCGTCCTCTCAGCCATCCTGCCGGGGGCTGGTGAGTGGTACGGCGAAGATCCAGGAAAGGCGCGGACCTTCCTGATCGCCGAGGCGGCCGTGTGGGCGACGTACACGGTCTTCCTGGTCCAGGGCCGCTTGCTGCAGGATGACTGCCGCCTCTTCTCAATCGCGCACGCTGGTGCGAACTCGGGACGAGGGGACGAAGATTATTTCCGCGCTATCGAGGAGTACCGCACAACCGAGGAGTACAATGAAGATGTCAGGCGGGAGGCGAGGAAGCTCTATCCCTACGATGACGATGCTCGCGAGGCGTACATCACGGAGCATCTGTTCGGAGAGGAAGACTGGTGGGAGTGGAAGGGCGCTGCCGCCTGGGGAGAATATCGGTCCTTGAGGGGGCGGAGCCGCGAAGCGTTCCACAGAGCTGCGTACTGCACGGCTGCTGCCCTCGCTAATCGTCTCATCAGCGCTGTCGATGCGGTGATGACGGTTCGGATGTTCAACCGGGGCATCGAAGAACCATCTTCACTGCGCCTGGAGGTAGAGCCAACGATAGCAGAGCCGGGGATCCGAGTCGGTATCTGCTACACGTACTAGCCATTCGATTGCTGATCGCATCTTCTGTTTTTCCTGCTTGTCTGTTCAGTGTTTCTTCGCCTTCACTTTCGTCTGATATATCCAGCTTCCCCTGGGCGTGAGATAATGGAGAAGATGGCCTGCGCACGTGACATACGGCAGATCCCTTCGCCGGAGGCGCGGGACCGTATGCTGAGGGCCTGTGTGGGTATCGTCTCGTTGCTTTTCGTGTCATGTTCTCCGGACCTCGTCAGGCGTTCCTCCATGCCGGCTAAGGCACCGGAAGCACTCGAGGCTGTACGGATCCTCGGCGCCCGGCACGGCGAGATGGCGGGATTGGCGGGTCCCGAGGGGGTGTGTCTTGATCTCCGCGGACGGGTGTATGTTGCAGACACAGGTAACGATCGTATCGTCGTCTTCTCGAGCCAGGGCGATCTACTGTATGAATTCGGCCACCGGGGATGGAGAGAGGGAGAGTTCGATGCGCCGATCGATGTAGCGGTCGTGAGTGATCTCGTCTTCGTAGTTGATTGGGGGAATGAGCGGATCCAGACCTTTGGGAGAGATGGTGACCCGCGGGGATCAGTCTCTATACCGGATGAGCGAGGGCCGTGGAGGCCAGCGGGCTTGGTCCTCGGAAGCGCAGGCGCTCTCTACTTCTCCGACGGGGAGAGGGACCGTGTCGTTGGGCTGAATCGTGCGGGACAGATAGCGTTCGAGATCGGTGGGTTCGGCCACTGGCACGGACAGCTCGACGATCCGCGGGGCGTTGAAGTAACCGATGATCAGAGACTCTATGTCGCCGACTCGGGCAACGGGCGTGTCGAGATCTTCGATGCCCTCGGTGCCTGGGAAAGCTCGCTTGTCGGCGGCGATCTGGTGATGCCCTGGGACGTGTGTGCCGATGGGATGGGCAATCTCTTCGTCTCTGATGCGGGGAGCGATCGGGTCTGCGTCTATGGTGCTGATGGTGAGTTCCTCTTCTCTGTCGGTACCGAGGGATTACGTTCGGGCGGCTTGCGACAGCCGACAGGGATCGCCTTCGACGGCACCGAGTTCATATATGTCGCCGATAAAGGGAATGATCGCATTCAGGTATTCCGGATCGTGTATAAGGCCAGAAATAAGTAGTGGCGGATCGTTGTCATACTATGACTATGCGCACTCTCAATCATAAGGCGTTGTCCGCGCGCATCTATCCGTGGCAGGCGATACGGTTGCTCCCTCAACTCCTCTTCTTGATCTTCATCTTCACAGGGGTCTGCCTGTCTGCGGGGCAGGCCGGCGCGCCCGATCCTGATGCGCCTGACAGTGCGACGCCCGACACTTCTGTATTTCCCTCCTTACGCGCTACAGCATCGCGATACGAAATGATTCTCATCGGCGACGGCACTGCCGGCCCCTATCGGCTGGGGCACCGGAATCTCTTCGCCCATTCCGTCGAGATCTCGATGGATGGGCGTCTTCTCGATCCAGGAAGAGAGTTCACGGTCGACTGTCGAGCTGGACTCATCTCATTTGCTGACGCCATTCCCTCTTCAAAACCGCTGACTGTCCGGTATAGATTCTACCCGTACGCCTTACAGGATGTCTATTCGCACAGATCACTGCCGGGTGTGGCGACTGCGGAGCACAGATCGTCACCGGGTGTGATGACTCGAGAGGGGGGAGCGTACGCAGCCGAGACAGCGGGCGGCGGGGGCAGTCAGCCGCTGTACGGGGGAGGTTCGACAGGATCACCCCGACTGGAGAATGAGCACGGCACCGGTCATTCCAGGGGGACGGGAGGGTCGGCGAGCGAGGCCGGGAACCGGGCGCGTTCGGCTGGCACTCCCGGTTCATTTCTCATTCTGGGTGGAAGTAAGACCCTGGCAGTGACGCTGGGCTCTAATCGTCAGCCATCCCTGGACCAGTCGCTCGAGCTCAGCATCGAGGGGATGATTTCGAACGATCTGTCGGTGCGTGCGGTGCTGGCAGACAAGTCATCGCCGTTGCAGCCAGATGGGACAACGCGGGAGCTCGATCAGCTGGAACGGATATTCGTTGAGATCGAGGGAGGCGGTGCGCGCGGCACGCTGGGCGACTACGATCTGGCACTGGGGGAGAGCGCCTTCGGTTCCATCGAGCGCCGTCTTCAGGGCGTCATGGGAGAGGGTCGGTTCTCTCGTGGCCGCGTTCTCGTCGCCGGAGCTGTGCCGAGAGGGGAATTCGCGACACTGGAGTTGGTGGGGGTTGACGGCAAGCAGGGGCCGTATGACCTGTGTCCAGCCGGCTCGGGGGGGGACTTCGTGATACTCGCTGGATCGGAGCGTGTATGGCTAGACGGAGAGGATCTCGTGAGGGGCGAAGGGAACGACTACACCATCGATTATGCCGCCCGGACGATCAGCTTCACGTCTCGCCGGCTCATCACTTCCGAGTCGCGTATCGAGGTCGACTTCCAGTATTCGGGTGAGCGTTATGAGAAGAACCTCTATGTGAGTCGGGCTGTCGTCACCGCGCCAGATGAGTCCTTCCGGCTCGGGGGTACCTGCTTCTGGGAGGGCGATGACGTGGACCGTCCGCGATCAGAGGGCGTGGCCAGCTTCGATCGATCCGCCCTCTCCCGGGCGGGGGACGATCCGAGACAGGCCTGGGTGGATACCGCGGTCGAAGTGGGTGAGGGTAACGGTGACTATCTGTTCGACGTGGACCATTTCGTCTACGTCGGTCCCCACGAGGGCGATTATCAGGTTTCATTTTTCGATGTCGGAGAAGAGGGTGGTGCGTACGAGTACGACCCGCTCATTGGCGGATACTCTTATGTAGGAGAGGGGCAGGGTCGGTTTGCCCCTCGCCGCCTGCTCTCGTTGCCCGAGGAGCGGTGGTTGCTCGGGGTAGATGGAGGGATGGCGCTGGCGGACGGCGTGTCGGTGGACGTGGAATATGCTCAGAGCCGCGAGGATCGTAACAGAGTCTCTTCGCGTGACGATGGCGACAACGCCGGCGACGCCTACGCCGCGGCCCTGCGGGTCGAAGACCGGCGTGCGGGATTCGGAGGGCACGACCTGGGCCATTTCGATCTTGACGCATCCTACCGCTCAGTCGGCAGCAGGTTCCGGTTCCCGGGCAGAAGGCGCGATGTCGATTATGCGTATCGATGGAACATAGACAAGGATGCTGGCCACTATGACGAGCGAGCAGGTGAGGTGTCTCTCGCCTACACTCCCATCGATGCTCTTACCATGGATGTCGGGATCGGGCGGCTGACGCGTCCGGGTGATGCTTCCTCACGTCGTATGGCCTTCGGGGCGGCGCTATCCCCGGGAGGCGCTCCGGAGTTGCGGTACGGATACGAGCATGTAGCTCGCCATCAGAGTGGGAGCCAGAATGGGGATGGACCATCCTTCCTTGAGCGATGGAGGCATGAGTACGCCGTCGAGTATCGCAGAGGGATTGCGACGCCGAGATTCCAGTACGCGCGTGAGGGGCGCCGCGCATCAACCCCGAGCGGGCGGGACGTGCGGGAATGGGGAGCAGGCCTGACGCTCGGACAGGGGGAGCCACTCGAGTTGTCGGTCGACCATCAGGATCGCCGAGACTGGGTGTTCGGGGAGTCCGGCGAGAGCCGGCACCTTGAATCGACAGGAACGATCGACAAGATCCATCTTGCCGCGCGTGAGGCGGGTTCGTTCACCGGTCACATCGACCTTTCTCGCCACCGACGCGCCCGCATGACTGGAGGCAGTGCGCGTATTTCGAAGACTGACCTTGCGGACGTCCGGCTGGCCTGCCGCCCGCGGAGTCTCGGGGCGAGCTTCGATGCTCGGTACGGTATCGGCGCCGAGGACGCCCCGCTTGCAGGAGAGCGATATGTGAAAGTGGAGGAGGGCACCGGCTCCTATGGGTTCGATCCGGAGACGGGCCTGTACTATCCATATGAGCGGGGCGACTACGAGCGGGACGTCGATAGCAGTGGAGAGAGCGTGATGGCGAGGAGGGTCTTTCTCCTTGCTGACGCCAGCTATGCTCCGTCCGAGATGTTCGCCGTCGATAGTAGAGTGTCAGTCGAGGAGCTGTCACAGGAGCCAGATCTCCTCTCCCTGTACCTGCTTCGTCCCCACGTTCTTCAACAAAATGACGTCACCATCGAGGGTCGGAACGTGTGGCGCCATGATATCAGTCTCTTTCCCATACCGCATCTCTTGTCGATTCGATTCCGCTACCGCGAGGCCAACCGGGAAGACAACAGGATTGGAGGACGGCACCGAGAGGAACTGTCCAGAGATCGTTCTCTCAGAGTGCGCCTCACTCCTGCTCCGGGTCTGTGGTTCGAGGGTGAGGCCGCGGTCAATGACGAGAGGAGAGCGAGTCTGGAACATGGACTGGAACGTCAGGAGCACGATCGCGCCGCGAGCCTTTCGATCAGACATACACCCTCAGCCGGTCTGGATCTCACGATCACGCTTGGGATGGGCACGAAGTGGGTAGAGGAGCCGGCATTCTACGGATATCTGGGTAAGATAGACGTGAGTCGCATTTCGCTGAAACCTCGTGTCATCTACCACCTCGTGCGTCATGCCAGACTGTCCGGCGGCATACAGCTGGTGGAGCGGACGACGGACGCGGTGGTGCCGCTGTTGCCGCCAGATCTGCAGGCGAGCGATCCGCTGGGGGTCTCCTCCAGTTGGGATATGCTGGCTGAGTACCGGGTATCGGGCTCCGTGATCTCTTCTCTCAGTTACAGCGGTGAGCGACGCCCGGGTACCGCAGTCTCACACAATCTATCGGCAGAGGTTCGAGCCTACTTCTGATAATCATGAGCCACCAACCCGCGGGGGAAGGCCATGCAGGAGCTGCAGGCACCGTTCATCGATACCGATTTTCTCGTCATCGGCAGCGGCATCGCCGGGCTGACATTCGCGCTGGGAGTCGCGGATGCCGGGCGGGTCGTGTTGGTGACCAAGAAGGAAGATAGCGAGTCCAATACGAACTACGCTCAGGGAGGTATCGCAGCGGTTTTTGGACTCGACGATAGCTATGATCTTCATATTCAGGATACGCTACGGGCGGGTGCAGGCCTGTGCAACGAGCAAGCAGTGACCATGATGGTCGAACAGGGTCCGAAGCTCGTGGAGAGGCTCATAGAGATAGGCGTTGAGTTCTCAAAAGAGAAAGCTATCCGGGGCGCCGGTCGGCTCTCACTCGGGCGTGAAGGCGGGCATTCTCGCTCGCGCATCGTTCACGCTGGCGACCTGACGGGGCGGGAGATCGAACGCGCCCTGCTCGCGAAGATCCAGAGCATGTCTTCCATCACCGTGCTCGAAAATCACCTGGCGGTCGACCTCATCGTCGATCAGAGCAAGCCGGGCCGGTGCTTCGGAGCGTACGTGCTCGATCGGCTGGAGAACGAGATCAAATCGGTTGCGGCGAGAGCGACGTTGCTGGCGGCGGGAGGGACCGGGCGGGGATACCTGCATACAACGAACCCGCCGATCGCAACCGGCGACGGAATCGCGATGGCGTTCAGGGCTGGGGCGTCTGTAGCGAACATGGAGTTCGTCCAATTCCATCCCACCACGCTTTTCGGGCACCACGTCGATGATCGTGCCTTCCTCATTTCCGAGGCGGTTCGGGGGGAGGGCGCCGTCCTCAAGACGAAGGATGGCGAGACATTCATGGAGCGGTATCATGAGTCGGGCGGCCTGGCGCCGCGAGACACGGTAGCACGCGCCATCGACAGCGAACTGAAGCGCCGCGGTGATGAGTTTGTGCTACTCGATCTCTCTCCCATCGGGAGGGGGCGAATTCGCGAGCGGTTTCCACTCATCTACGGGACCTCGCTCTCATTCGGCATAGACGTCACGCGCGAACCCATCCCCGTCGTTCCGGGGGCCCACTACTGTTGTGGTGGAATACGTGCCGATCTCGACGGACACACTGACATCGAGGGGCTGTACGCATGTGGTGAGTGCGCGTGCACTGGAGTGCACGGGGCGAACCGACTGGCATCGAATTCCCTCCTCGAGGCTCTTGTCTCAGCGGACCGTGCGTCAGGAATAGCTCGCACGAAAGCGTTCGAACGGGACACGCCGTCCGCCGTGCCCGTCTATCCGTTACGCCAGCGCGATGAGGTCGAGGCCGTCGTGGTGGCCCACAACAGAGAAGAGACAAGACGGTTGATGTGGGACTACGTCGGCATCGTCCGGACCGACGAGTTGCTGGACAGGGCGATGCGCCGGATCAGCGATCTCAAAGAGGAGGTGGCAGAGATATACCGGCGGTGGCCTCTCAGCCTGGAATCGATCGAGCTGCGGTCTGTCGCCACCGTCGCCGAGCTCGTCGCCAGATGCGCTATAGACCGCAAGGAATCCCGTGGCCTCCACTGGAACGAGGATCACCTCGATCTCGATGACAAGAGGTGGAAACGGGACTCTGTGATCGAGGGAGAGGCTCGATTACCCGTCTGGCTGCCGAGTTAGCCCTGTGCCGCTGGCGCGGTGGCCGAGGTTGAGTTCTGAGACTGCGGCACCTGCGCAGGCGGCGGATCTTCGTCTGCAGACACGGTCACGGTGAGACGAGAAGAAACGGGCGAGGCGAGCGAGACGGACGAGACGAGCGAGACGGGCGAGACGAGCGAGACGGACGAGACGGACGAGCGTGGCCCCTATCCGCATTCAAGTAACGGCTATGGGGACAAATGTTCTCCTCACAGGTACGCCCGGCGTCGGCAAGACGACCCTGATCCGAAAGAGTCTGGACAGACTCGACGTCCGCTGTGGCGGGTTCTACACAGATGAGATCCGTGAGGGGAGGAGACGCGTAGGTTTCGGTATCGTCTCCCTCGCGGGTGATCGTGGCATACTCGCTCACGTCGACATCAAGAGCCGCTCGCGCGTCGGACGATACGGCGTCAATGTCGACGATATCGAGAGGATCGGGGTGCGGGCACTGGAGGGCGCGCTCAGAGACTCCGACCTTATCGTGATAGACGAAATCGCACGAATGGAGCTGTATGCTCCTTCGTTCAAGAGGATGGTGATATGCTGTCTCGACTCTCCGAAGCCGGTCCTGGGCACTATCCAGGAGAGGAAAGACCCCTTCCTTGCTGACATCCGCCGGCGAGACGATGTGACGGTTGTGCGGGTTACAGAGGCCAACCGCGACGCGCTCGTTCCCCGCATTCTCGATGCGCTCGGCACGATAACCAGTCTTTGACCTGTTCAGATCCCCCCCCAGAATTACCAGAGATTTTCGCCTCGACCAGGGTTCTAACACCTCCTATCAGCCTGAAAGGTCACCGCCTCACTTCGTTGTTGGTCACTGGTCTTTGGAAAAGGCCAACGTCGTACCCCCGAGCAAAGTACATTGTCACTCGTGGAACACCCGCCAGAGCGGTCGGTTATGGGGCGGCCTCTCGTGTCCTGGAAATCGAGTTGCCGTTTCGTGGTCCGGCTGCTCGATCTTCGATTCGGTTCCTCGGTTATGGGGCTGCACGCTAACGTTCGGCGAAAGCGCAAGTTCCGACAACAGAGCGGTCCTGGCAGTCGGGCACGACTGTCTTGGCACGAATGTTGCATGGGAGAAGTGGGCGCCGGGACGGACAGCACCCATTGAGGAAGCGGTCTGCGGGCTGGAGCGTATTGAAGATTTCACCCATAATCGCCAAGCGCATACTCGATACGGACTTCCCGGCATCCGTCCTCGCGCTTGGGTGAGAGGAGAACACCGTCGAGAAGGATCCT
>LJUI01000107.1 GCA_001303705.1 candidate division TA06 bacterium SM23_40 | reverse complement strand
AGAGAAGGTGAGATCAAGAACGGCCGAGACGAATCTGCGCGGTAGCGCGAGGCACAACGGGATGTTGAGCAACCATCCACTGTGTTATCCAGGAGGAGGTCACAACGATGGAAAGGCTCAGCAGAGGAGGTACCGTCTGTGCGGTGGCCGTGATGGCTGCTGCGCTAATGTTCGGAATCTGGGTGCGGGATGTCAGCGCGGACCCGACCACCGACTACGTCATCGCTTCGGACTACGTGGAGTGCATGCGGGACAGCTTGGCCCCGTTGGGCACACGGTATCAGAACTTCTGGAACAACGGCGTCACGCAGACCCACGGCGGTCACCTCACCATCGGGACGGGGATCTGGCAGCTGCTGCCCAACAGTACCACCTCCTTCGGTATCTGCGAAGGGGATGATACAGAAGACAACATCAGCACCGAGCCCGATAAGCCGACGTTCTTCGAGTACTACAACAAGGCGAACAGCTACCACCCCGACAGCAACAAGACGTTCTATGTGGGGGGCAAGACCTGGAGAGACACGATCGCCTGTAGCGTGGATCCGGAGTTCGGCAGAAGTGTCGGTGGTAGAGTGGTGATCTATCCCCAAGACGAGACGGCGCCAGCTGATACAGCGACGTACAGGGTGCTGATCAACACGCTCAGCACGTATCACCCGCACCTTGTCCTGGTCAACTTCAAGGATGTGGATCGCTACGGGCATTGGGCTGACCCAGATGACGAAAGAGGTGAGCCGAGCGACTACTATCGGGCGATTGTGGTAGCGGATAGTCTTGTGTGGAACCTGTGGAAGTGGCTAGATGCCGAATGGAATACCTTCTACAAGGGCAAGACGACGCTCATCGTGACCACCGACCACGGGCGCCACGATGACGATCATGGTGGCTTCTATCACCACGGCGGCATCTGCCACGGCTGTCGACACCTGTTCCTGATCGCGGTCGGGCCGGATACACCCGAGGAAACCGTGGTTACGCGCTACGCCTATCAGATCGACATCTGCCCGACGGTGGGGGAGCTTCTCGGGTTCTACTACCCGCATGCTCGGGGGAGTGCGTTGAGCGAGATGCTCGAGTTCGAGCCCAGCCATCAGACGGGCACCAACTACGGCGCCGGGCAGGACGATGTGCGCATCACTTCCACGGATTCGATCTCGGTCAGTCCGAAGATCGCCAGCTCCGCAACCGGGGATACCCTGCACGTCGTCTACGCGGACAAGTCGGATGGCGAGTTCGAGATCATGTATGCGTACAGCACCAATTCGGGCAGCGACTGGAGCTCGCCCGCTCAGATCAGCACCGATACCGCGATCGATGCCCAGGTGCCTTCAATCTGCATGATTGGCCAGGACGTACACACCGTCTGGATGGAGAGCCGGCTCCATAAAGATGGGCAGGCCGATTCGGTGCCTCGATGGTACCTATGCCACAGCAGGACGACCGATTGCGGGGGACACTGGAGTAATGTAATCCCGGTTGCATCCAGCAAGTACGAGAGGGTTCCTGTCAGAGAGAAGCCCTCCTGGACGATCTGGGATCCATCGATCAACTACGATGGTGGGAACAAGATGTGTGCCGCCGCTCTATACGGGATCGAACGGAACAAGAACCGGATCGTCTCCTTCTACAGCACCAACGGTGGTGCGCATTGGGACACGAGCTGGGTCGATACTCTTGCGTGGGTTCCCCAGCATCTCGATCTGGCCTCCGAGTCGTATCAGAACGACGATTGGGGATTTGCCGCCTGGTGTGATCTCGATACGCTGGCCACCGGTCTTAAGGGGTACGCGTGGTACATCAAGTTCAACCGGAGCAGCAATGGAGGAGCTTACTGGTTTGATCTGAGAGATCTCCACAAGGACTCGACCTATGTTGCGGATCCCACCGTTGCGACCGATCTTCCCTATGTGGTGGTCTCCTGGGCGCTGTGGGACGGCGACAACGCGAAGTGGCAGACCTACTGCGGCCGGAGCGAGGACGTTGGTGACCACTGGGAGGACGAGGCCGTGCTATCCAGTGATAGCACGGCAATCGACCCAGAGTTAATCTTTGCCAGTGACAATAACTTCTACGATTTCTGGGCCGAGTACGATAGGTCCGGTACCCCTGTGGATGCCCATATCGTCTATCGCTATAGCACAGACGGGGGAGAGCATTGGAGCTCCAACCAATACAGGCTCTCGGACGGGCAGAGCTATTCGCTCCGCCCCCACGCCTGCAAGCACAAGGGGGTGGTGTGGGAGGACTACCGCCACGGCACCTGGGAGATCTACTTCGATTCGCCGTAACGGTCAGAACAAGTGGAGGGGAGGAGGCTTGCTTCCTCCCCTCTGCGCCGAAGTGAAGGACAGACCTATGATAATTCACAATTCTCTGTCGCGTTTGAGGAGTGGGTGGGGATGTCTATTGCTACTGGTCCCGACAGCCCTGCTCTGCGCTCCGCTCGTGTCCGGCGCCACCGAAATCGTGCCGGAGCTCCACCTCGGCCGGGAAGGTCTGTGGGATACTCGGTCGGAATACACTTCGGCCCGGTCTGAGCCTGTCTTGCCGACATCCTCCGAGCCGTGTCTGCCCCTCGACACTCTTGAGCTCATCCGCATCGCCTGGGCGCCTGGTGACGGTGGTGGACTGCTCACCATCGGCGACACCGATCAGGACAGTCTGTGGGAGTTGTTGGTGCCTCTGTCATACGGCTACACCCGTATCTTCGAGAACGATGGGTATGACATCTACACTCTCCAGCACACCTTCATGATCCAGCCGAACATCATTCCCTGGGACAGCGGCGACGCAGACGGAGACGGGCTGCCCGACATCGCTGCCCAGGGCAACTCCTATTACGCACAGTTGTGGGAGAGCCCGACACCCAACAGTCACCCGTCCCAGCTGGTCTGGCAGTCACCCCATATCAGCAATGTCCACCAACAGCAGCGGATCGTCGATCTTGACCAGGATGGGAAGAATGAGATCCTGCTCAATCGGGACGGGTTGGGTGGAGACGGCGATGTCGTGGTCTTTGAGTGCAGGGGGGATAACAGCTTCGAGTATGTGTATGGCTCGCACACGAGCGGCCAGAACCTGGGGTCGTTTGCCGTGGGGGACTTCGACCAGGATGGATGGATGGAGTTTGCGGTGGGGGATACCCATGGGCGGGTGTTCGTGTATGAGTGCAGGGGGGACGACAGCTACCATAAGGTTGCGACGCTCTACACCGGCGTCTGGAACAGCTATTACGCCGTCGAGGCCCACGACATGGACAGCAACGGTCGGTGGGAGTTCGTCGTGGGAGGAGACATCAACGCCTCATGGCTGGGGAACAAGTATACGATCTTTGAGGCAGTTGGCGACAACACCTATGCGGTCGTCGACAGCATCAAGATCATCAATGGCTGGCATGGCAGCGCCTATTGCGCCGTGGGAGATGTTGATAGTGACGGTATCGGGGAGTTCGTGGGTTCCAATTACGGGGAACTCCGGGTATACGAAGCAGTCGATGTGGGAACATATGTGCCAATAGCCTACTACCCGCAACCACCTGACACTTTAGTGGCCAGCCTTCACGCTCACGACCTGAATCGCAACGGCTACGACGAAATAGTCTGGGCTGGGCTGGGGAATTGGTCATTGAGCCTCATTCTGGAGGACCGCCGAGCCTACGGCTACTTCGAGCTCGATATCGCTACCAACGGAACGGTCATCCCCCAGGGCGGAACACTCTGCTACGACGGCATGCTCGTCAATCTCGAGGCGACGCCCGAGACGGTCGATGTCTGGACTGAGGTGCTCCTGCCGGGCGGCGTGCCTTTCGCGAGAAACCCCGTGCTCGGACCAATCCGCGTGACGCTAGCTCCGAACGATACGCTGATCGCTCACCCGTCTCATCGGATTCCATTAGCAGCGCCTCTGGGCGAGTACACCTACATGGGGTTCGTCTCGAGCTCCTACCCGCTTCCGATCCTGGCGGCGGACACGCTCTTCTTCGAGGTGGTGGAGCCGTAGCTTGAACGAGGCTCAGGACATGGAACGCCCGCTCTTCTCAGCAGGAGGGCGGGCGTTTTTCTGTATCTAGCTCGACTTGAGGGGCCCGCTTGCGCGGACCAAGAATGCGTGGAAATCCCGATACCGGGGCTAGAATCGTGTACGGTCGGTCCCTCTGGGGTTCAGAGTGGCGAGAGCACCATGCTTATGCGCACGCGGTAACCTCGAAAAATACGCGCACCTCTGGCAAATGGGCCACCGCATCCATGGTCCCACCGCATCGGCGAGCACATGCCGGGGTGCGCAGATGAAAAGGCAGTGCACGCCCTGCCGTGGGCAATCTGGTTAGCTCTTTTCCCATTCCTGGGTAGCAGACTACCCAAATAGGCCCCTGAATCGTCTCTTCTTCCGCTCGCACGCCTCTCGGCGTCATCGCATAACATACTGCACTGTTTTGTGTTACGGCCCTACACACCCGGATGCATGATCTCCCGTTCAGTTGGCACGGAGATTGCTGTATACATACAACTGCGAGGCGCGCGTGAAAGCGTCCACCCTCCCTCACGCGTGCCTCGTGCTTTTTGTGCCACTCCTCTCTATCGCCTCTCGTCGAATTCCGCGCTACCCCAGACGGGTCAGCCTTCGTGGCCTCTGCCGTAGGTCTCCGGGCGATCGCCCACGCAGGCAGGACAGCTCACCACGCCATCGTCTCCAGATGTTTGCACAGTTGTGTCATTGTCCGGAATTTCGTGAGTATCAGACTCGTCTTCAGCCCACAACAGATCTGCTTCACCGCCCGCGGCTGCCTGGCATAGTGCTTTGAGCCGCCGAGTGATTCATAGAAGAGTCGTATCACATCACAGATATCGGACCGTTTGTTCTCGGTCTTCGGAGCGTCCAGGTGAAAAAGGTCCATCAGCTTCAGATCGAACCCCACGCCTCGGCGATTTATTATGACATTGTCTGAGTGTATATCGCCGTGATATTCGTTGGCGCGATGGACCTCCTCCATGCCCCTGGCCAGGGCATACAGAAGATGTAGAGCCTCGAAGTAACTGAGCCTCTTGCCCGGGAGGCGGCTCAGGAAATCGGAGAGCAGGTCGCCCTCGACATACTCGGAGATGAGAACCGTTATCCGCTCTTTCCGGAATCTGATGACCTCCTCAGTGTGGTACTGGATCAACAGCGCGCAGTGGCGGAGCTTGTGCAGTTTCTTAGCGTAAAGCCTCGAAGTCCGGTTGCCGATGTTCCTGTGAGGATAGAACAGCTTCGCAGCTCTCTCTATCCCGGTACGAGTCTCGACAACTCGATAGACCTCCCCCTCCCACCCCGACCCGAGCTTGGAGATGACGCGGTACTTCCCTGCGATAACTCTGCCCGGCTCCAGATCGAACGATTCGATCTTCATGTTGCACACCCCTGAGCGAGTGCCGACTCTCTTCTATCATTGCGAACGGGCGAACGCCCGCCCCGGGCACCCGACCCGCAAAATCACATGCTTTCTGAACGGACTTCACGCCTCCTCGAATCCGGCTCAGCGGCCGGTTCAGGTCCACCCTCCTTACGCCCTCCCCCGCCCCCTGCTGATCCGAGCTTGTGGGACTTGATGTGCAATCGGATGTCGATCCATATCTTCGCAACCACAAGGATCAACAACAGGGGGATCGGCGAGCCGAGCAATACGATCGGGATGGCTCCAGCAATAATCGCCACATGAAGGAGCACGATCCGTTTGTATGGCTGGCTCATCAGCTCGCCGATGCTGAGAGAGAGATATTCCTTGCCCACGAGATAGTTCTGGACGAACGATACGCCGTGACTCAGAACGAGACCGATAACAGGCCATTCCATACCGTATGGGCGGCTTCGCCAGAGCTGGGCCAGCACGGCAACCAGCAACTGCACGAATATGAAAGGACCCGGCCACGTCGGACCCGGGGAGAATGACTCCAGCCCGTCCCCGAGACCGAAGAAGAAAAGAAGAAACAGTCCATGGACTGCACAGAATCCTCCGAAGTGGATGGAGAAGAAGGGTATTGCGAACAATTTGGTGAGATGGAGGATCGGCCGGTCAACTTTCACCATCGCGATCTTTACGATGTTGTACGCCCCGATGATCACATTCTCCGTCCAGTAGAGCAGGACTATGACCGTTGCGTCCCAATCGAGTACCAGGATCCCGGCCAGCGGCACGCAATTCACCGCCGTGAGAGCCACCACCGAGAGCACAAGCTTTGGCAGTCCCATATTCTGTCCACCGCACCGCTCGAACACGCCGAGCCGGGCGATCCTAGCTATGCAGTCTCCTCAACAGCCAGGCCATGTTTCCACCCAGAGTCTTCATCGTGGCCATGCCTTCACCGTCCTGTTCCACCTCACCCTTGTTCCGACCCACCCCCACGTTCCAGTAGCTGGAACCGGGCACGATCATCTGACTTATGAGGAAGAAGTGATTGATGGAGTTGAAGGCGTGTATGCTCCCTGCCCGCCGCACGGCCACGACCGCCGCGCCAACCTTTCGTCTGAACATATCTCCGTTGGCCTTTGCCACAAGCCCGGCGCGGTCGATCAACGCCTTCATCTCGGCGCTCACATTGGCGAAATAGGTGGGTGACCCCAGAATGATCCCGTCCGAGGCGAGCATCTTCTCGATGCATTCGTTCAGCGCGTCGTCATTCACCGAGCAACGCCGGTCTCTATTCTCGAAGCACTTATAGCATGCCCTGCACCCCCGGATGCTCGTGCCGGCGAGTTGAACCAGCTCAGTTTCAATCCCCTCCTTTTCCAATTCGCCGAGCACGGCCTTGAGCAGGGTGGCGGTATTCCCGTCTTTTCGTCCACTGGCATTGAAAGCGGTGACCTTCATGCAACATTCCTTCCGGGGCAATTGGTTTTCGGATTTTCACAGCTCACAGATCGGCGCCGCGCAGGGCGCAGAGGATCTAGAACTTGTCCATTGCCGCTCTCAGCTGTTCGCGGGCCCCCTCAGAATACCAGCGCTCTATGAACAGCGCCATCTTCTGGTCCAGGCGAGCGCGCACCTGCGTCTCGACCGGCTCAACCCGATTCCGCTTGATCATGGCGAATGCCTCTCGGGGCGACGAGCTCAACAGCCCGATCTTCTCGATCGAGGCCGGCACCACTCGTTCCAGCGGCAACACCCGATCTGCCAGGCCGAGCTGAAGAGACGTATCGGGTGGGTAGAATTCTCCGCTCTCCATGATCTCACGCGCATTCCGCACGCCGACCGTGTACCGGAGTATACAGTCCGCCACGTAGGGCACGGGAACTCCGAGCTTGATCTCGTTCATCCCCATCAGCCTTCTGCCTTCCGCCACAAACCGGTAGTCACAACAGAGCGCCAGTATGCACCCTCCGGCAACTGCATGCCCCGCTATTGCTGCCACGGTCGGAATGGACAGCGTATAGAGGGTGAGGCAGAGTTGATTGAATGCCCGATAGAAGACCTCGAATTCGTTCCTCGCAAGCGGAAAAAGCTCCGGGATGTCAAGACCTATTGAAAAGAACTTATCATTGGAGCCGGTGAGCACAATGCCGCGTGCCTTCGGATCGCGTTCCAATGCCACAAGAGCCGCGGCCAGCTCGTTCACGAGCTCCAGATTGAGTGGATTAGTGACGCCTCGATTCAGCCTGACCACCGCTGCTTCATCGATATGGTCGACCGAAATCACCGTCAACTCTCTACCCTCCCACCACCCTCACCGGATAGCCAGTCACCGGACCGCCGAAAGCCTGCAAATCGAGCGACCGAGGCGGAGCTAATTCGGATCTGAGATTGCGCGCCCTCCGCACCGGCACCACCGAAAGCTCAGGTGAGATCGTTCCATAGCCGGGATGCCCTGTCATATGAGGGACGTTCGATAACATACCGATGGCACTGCATCCCGAAGTACTCTCTCTGCTCGATGAAGTTCATTCCCAGCTTCTCCAGTACCCTCTGGGAAGCTTTGTTCTCCGGATGCACGATGCCTACCACGCACTCCAATCCGAGATCCTCGAAACCGTACCGCAAGCTGGCTCGGCCGGCTTCAGTGGCGAAGCCCTCTCCCCAGTATCTCTTCCCCAGTATAAAGTCCACCTCGACTTCTCCCGTATCCACTAGATACTGCAAGCCGCACCTTCCCATCAGCTCCCTTCCCGACCGCGATTCCACCGCCCATAATCCATAGCCACGTTCTTCCCAGTGTTCGAGCAGCCCGGTGACCATCTTCTCGACCCTATCCCGCGACGGAGGATCGACCTTGGGAAAGTAACGCAGCACATCCCTTTCGCTCAGAAGCCGATGCAAGCGTGTAATGTCCTCTTCCGTGAAGGCCCGGAGAATGAGCCGAGGCGTAGTCATCGCAGGTGGGGCCGTTCTCACTGTCATGCCCTTCCACGAGTTCGATCCAGCGCCGCGAAACGCCGGATCATCAGCCGCGCGCGCTCACCGGGCCTGCACTCACAATAGACGATCCTGCCGGGCCAGCTGAGTGGCCCCTTGGACGGCGACGAAATCTAGTCGCCCCCTTCGTACTTGAAGGACACCTTCACCTTTGCACGGTAAGCTTCGATCTTACCATCCTTGAGTTGCACATCAAGTTGAGATATCTCGGCCACTCGAAGATCGCGCAATGTCTTGGCGGCTTTGTCGATGGCGGTTGCAGCAGCCCTCTCCCAAGAGTCGCTGCTCGTGCCCACCAACTCAACGACTTTGTACACACTCTCAGCCATGGCGCCCTCCTCTCTCCTTCGATTTGACAGACAAGCCTCAGCATCTAGACCGTCTAACGAATAGCGATCCGCCCGGCGGCGCGAGCGCAGACAGCCTTTGTAACCACGGACCCGGCCGCAAAATGTGCGTGGCCGGGGACGGGTGCCGCGCTCGAGGCAGGTCAGATGCACGGTGTTGTGGG
>LJUI01000106.1 GCA_001303705.1 candidate division TA06 bacterium SM23_40 | reverse complement strand
CGCCCTGGTCGCAGCGCCTGTGGAGGGGGCGATCATCCACATTCCCGGGGATTTCTCCACCATTCAACAGGGCATCGATGCTTCAGTCGACGGCGATACCGTTCTCATCGCCGATGGTCGGTTCACGGGCCCGGGCAACAGAGATATCGACTTCGGGGGCCGGGCGATACTCGTCACCTCGGAACACGGCCCGGAGAAGACGGGGATCGACTGCGAGCGCCAGGGGAGAGGGTTTGTTTTCCACTCGGGCGAAGGTCCTGGTTCGATTCTGAGAGGGCTCACGATCCGGAAAGGTAAGGTGCCGCTCATCGGAGCGGGTATCCTCTGCCTCTACTCCTCGCCCACGATCGAGGAGTGCATCATCACACTGAATGAGACCGAGCACGGTGCCGGCATCTTCGTCGGGTATGGGTCTCCCACGATTACGCGGAACTGGATCGAGGCCAACTTATCGACGGGAGGGTGAACGGGGTGCGGCGGCGGCGGGATCCGCTGCGAGCTGGACGGTTCCACTGTCGTTGAGAACGTCATCGTCGGGAATGTGGCCTATGGATGTGGCGGGGGCGTGCACGCGGTATCCGGGGCGCCGCTCGTCGCAGGAAACCTCATTCGCGACAACTCGGCGTTGCTCTTCGGCGGGGGGATCCATGTCGGTGATCAGGGGCTGGCAGAACTGCTCGAGAACCGCGTCATCGAAAACTGGTCCCTGGCTGGAGGCGGCCTGTCTGTCTACCATAACGCCTGTCCCTCTGTCATCGGAAATCTCATCGCCCGCAACGTAGCGGAAGATGCGGGGGGAGGCGCCATCATCTATTCTCCCCCGCTTGAGTTTCGCGGCAATACCGTAGCGGGCAATGAAGCATTGTTGTTCGGAGGCGGCATCTTCTGCAGTTACGCCTCGCCGTTCATCAACAATACCATCCTCTGGGACAACACCCCTGATGAGGTCTATCCGTACAACTCCTCGCCCGTCCTCACCTACTGTGATGTCGAGGGCGGTTGGCCGGGGCAGGGGAACATCGATGCAGATCCGTTATTCGTCTTCCCGGCGTGGGATGACTGCCGCCTGCTCTGGGAGTCGCCCTGTATCGACAGTGGCGATCCCGTGCTGAACGATCCCGACAGCACGCGCAGTGACATAGGTGCCTTTTTCTTCGATCAGGGTGACTCGATCACTCTGTACATTAGCCCCGACGGACCAGATGTCGCGCCGGCGGGAAAGGTCGGCGTGATCTACACGTTCATCAACCGCAGGCCGGCCGCCCGGGAATTCTGGTTCGCCTCACAGGCCGCGCTGCCGGCCGGGCAATCAGTGAGAGTGCTCGGGCCGATATGGGTTCACCTCCCCGGGCAGTATACGGCCCAGATTTTTCGATCTCATGCAGTGCCGCCATCTGCTCCGCACGGCCGATATCTGTACCGGGCCGGGATCGGATTCTCCCCCGATGAGGTTATCGATGAGGATAGCTTCCGGCTGCGTGTGAGAGCTCCGGGGCAGGTCATCGGTCCCGCGGTTTCAGGATCGCGATCATATTGCGGCGATTGATCCAACCCGGAGGGAGGCGGTCCGCGACCGCTCAGTCGCGGTTCGCGTTATCAAGTGACCGCTGTACCCAGGCGATTACTCTGCTCGGGCGATCGGGAGAAAAGGGAATCTCTTCACTGTGCCCGATACCTCCCACATGCGCTCCCTCAGGGCGATGGGATCGCCGGCCACGAATTTCTCCCTGCCGTTGACCTTCACACGGGAGAACGAGGAGAGGCGGGCAGACGCGATGTCCTCATGGCGTATGGACCCGAGGACGGGACGTCCTTCGAGGAGCAGCAGATCGATGTCTTCTGGATTCGCCCTGACGGCGCGCTGGTACGGATCCGATTCCTCGCCCTCGAGGACGAGGATGTCCGCGAGATAGCCCGGGGCGAGGGCGCCGATCTCTCCACTCCTCTGAAGTCCTGTTGCAGCATTGGTCGTCACCATGGAGAGGATCGTCCGGGCGTCGAGCGGGAGACCGAATACCTCCTCCGCACAGCGCCGCGCATACAGGATCTCCTCCAGCAGGATCTCCTCCAGCAGGTTCGCACTTCCGGACCAGGAGGAATCTGTTCCGATCGCGACGTTGACGCCGGATGAGAGGAGCTCCGGGAGGTTGGCCGTCGCACCGTAGAGAAAGATGTTCGATGCCGGGCACCAGGCCACGGTGGCGCCGCGCTGCGCGATGAGTTCGATCTCCTGGTCGCTGAGCGCAATCGCGTGCACCAGCACGGTGTTGCGCGCGAGGACGCCTCGCCGTTCCAGTGCTGCGAGCTCGGATCGGGCCTCCCCATCGACGCCTTCGGCGATGTGGATCACGTACGGCTGCCGGCCATTCGTTCTGCTGAACTCCTCCTCAATCGTTCCTCCCCAGCCCGTCTCCTCCCGCAGCGTCCACGTCCGGCCGAACTCGTGGATGACGCGCAGCGGGAGGGCCTGATAGAAATCCGGGTCATAGCGGATGTAGTGATCGAGGACGGTGGTGACGCCTGAGAAGAGGTTCTTGTACGCCCCGAGGAGATAGATGTCCTCCTCGGTATTCTTCTTGCACTCAATCCTGAGGGGATGATACTCGACGGCCTTGAGCCAACGGTAGACGTTCGGGTACGGGCCGCCGCCGATTTTCGAATGCCAGGTCCCGAGGAGATGGTCGTGGATGTTGATCAGGCCGGGGAGGATCGTCATGCCCTTCGTGTCGATAGTGATGCTTTCATTGAATCCACCGTGGGGTTCCTGGCTGGGGAGCGTGTCTTGACCTGCCCGGGTCTGCGGAAGGGACGGTGTTTCCTCATGACTGGGTACGTCTCCACCAGAGATCGGCACTCTCCCTGAAAGACTTACGATCCTTCCGTTGGAGATGGCCAGACTCATGTCACGGATGAGTTGGTGCGGCGTGAGTGCCGTGCCGCCCACGAGTCTCACAACACCGATCTCCGAATCAGCCATCACTGCCTCCATAGATGATAATTAGTCGAATAGCATAGAGGCGCATCAGCATGCACATGGTTGAGACTAGTATGTGAGAGTTGTGGTGTCAACGGCGGAAGCCGAGGGACCGATCGGGAGCAGCCCGAGGCGCCACGACTCCAAAAACAGAGACGGCGATCCACGAACGGATCGCCGTCTTTCTGCATCCTCCAATCGGTTATTCGCTCTTTTCCATTTTCATCATGATCTCTTTCTTCATCATACCCTCAGGGCCCTTCATGCGATGCATGCGGATCTGGCGATGGCCGTGCGGGCAGCTCATGGCGAACTTCCGCCACTTCTCCCACTGTTCCGGGGTGAGGACATTGCGCATCTCGAGCCTGTTCCGGACCCTCTGCTTCATGATTTTGGTCTGGAGCTCGCCGATCTGGTCGATCATCCGCTCGATCTTGCGCTGGTCAGGTGTCTCCGAGAGGATCAGACTTCTCAGATCGATGCGGAGCTTCCCCAGCTCGTTCTTCATCTCGAACATCTGTTCGGCAGAGGCGGTCCGCATCTCCTGCAGCCTCTTCTGCTGCTGCTCGGTCAGATCGAGCATCGCGCAGCATCCCGGTCCGCCCATGTACATGGGACATCCCGCTCCGCCCATGCGCATGGGACCTCCCGCTCCGCCCATGAGCGGCCAGCCTTCGAACTCGCCCATCTCCATCTCGCCCTCTTCGCCCATGGCGAGCAGGCAGTATCCGGGTCCGCCCATGAGCAGACAGCCATCATCCATCATGATGGTCTCCAGGTCGACTTCCATCTCCTTGTCGATCTCCTCAGCCTGCGCCAGCGCCGGCACGGCGAAAAGCAAGGTCAGCGCCGTAAGAGATGCGAGAAGCCTGAGGTGGCGTTGTCTCATCATTCGTTCTCCTTTCGTCTGCTGCCCCGGAACAGCAGTTCTGCGTTCCGGGAGAGAGTACTGTTATCGCCCGGGAGGCGGGTCGATCTTGGTTGACGACGGGTCATCGCCGCCAGGGGACTGGTCCCCCTTGTGCATACGCATGTGTCGTTCAGCGCGCGAACGCGCAAGCCACCGGCCGAATGCCCCACGTTGCTCCGGACGGAGTATGAGCTGTTCGCGGAGCAGGGTCTCCATGAGGAGACTGTCGAGTTCGCTCTGGAGCTGCGATATGTCGGCGACCGTCGATCGTATCGAGATGCTGTCGACCTCCACGCTCGAGAGGAGCTCGCGCAGCTCCTCGCGGCGCTCTCTCAACTTCTGGACCAGGCGACCTGCTTCATCGCGGGACTGGGAAAGCGCCTCATGCAGAAGAGCCTTCTGCTCCGGAGTGAGGGTGACCCATGCATCCAGATGCTCGAGATGGCGATCCACCCAGTGCGGTCCCAGTTCTGGCCCACCTGGGTGGCCGGGTCGATGGCCATTCCCGTGCGTGAACGGCGGCCTCATCCCCGACGGTCGCCGCATGCCCTCGGTCCATAACGGTCGGCCCACAGAGCGCCACCCGAGCCACCGAAAAAGCGTTGCAGCTCCGAACCCCACGTTGAGCGCGAGGGAGAAAGTGAGGAGTATGAGCAATGGTTTCCTCATCTCACGTTCCTTCCCTCTCGATCTCCGAATTCAAAGATCCAGAGCTGTTCGCGCCATCCGCGCCGAAGAATAGAGACGCGAACGACTCCTCGGGCAGCTCGATCAGACTGGAGTAATCGGCCGGCTCGAGGACCTCCACCTGAGTTGTGGCTATCGTCTCCGAGCCCTGCGGCATCGAGGCTCCGTATTCCAGCCCGGCACCTGCCAGGAACCCCAGAATAATGGCACTCGCGAGCGCATAGGCATACGGAGTACGCCAACCGGGGCTCCGGGCCCATTGCAGCGGCCGGAGGGAGTCGCGGAGTCTCCACCACAGTTCCATCCAGGGGAGGAGCCAGCGCCTGCGACGGATTCGCTCACGCTCTATCCGGACAGCGATGGCCGGCCAGAGGGCCGGGATAGGCTCTTCGTCCTCTACCTTGGCTCTCAGTCCATCATCTATGAACGTCCAGAGGCGCCCCAGAGTTTCCAGTTCATGCCGGCAGGCTGAGCACCTGGCGAGATGTTCTTCAACCTGTCGGCGCTCCTCAGACGAGAGTTGCCCGTCGACGTAGGCGGTGAGACGCTCGGCAATGTGTCTGTCGCGCATAGTCTGATCTGTCCTTTCTATAGTGCAAAACACGGGGTGTGTGAAAAACCTGCGCGTCTCTGGACAGAATTTTTCGCGCCGGGGGTGCGGACAGGTATTCCGGTCGCGCAGGGCCGTGGAGCCGCGTGCGCGAACCGGGCGGGACTAGGGCCCGACCTGGTCTTTCAGTGCTTCACGCAGCGATCGGCTGGCACGGTGGAGCAGTGATTCGACAGCAGGGATGCTCGTGCCGAGGGCATCAGCGATCTCCTGATAGGTGAGCCCCTCATACCGCCGTAGTATGACGGCGATCTGCTGTCGATCGGGGAGGTGGGAGATGGCCGCCCTGACCGCCTGTGCCAGCTCGCGGCGCTCGAGGGCAACATCTGGCCGATCTCCATTCTGGGCGACAGTCTCGAGCCTCGGCTGAGGGCGACGACGCCGTCTTCTCACCTCATTGCGATACAGGTTTCCCGCGATCCGAAACAGGTAACTGGGGAAGGATCCCCGGGCACGGTACCGTCCGGCCGAACGGAAGATACGGACGAAGGTCTCCTGGGCCAGATCCTCCGCATCCTCGCGCGAGCCCAGACAGCGGAAGAAAAATGCGTAGACTCGGCGCTCCCAGCGAAGCACGAGATCGCGGAATGCGTCCTCGTCTCCACCTGCGATCCGGGCCATCAACTCGTCGTCTGTCATAGCAGGTGTCATCGGAGCCGCGTCTCGAATAGTGCTCGGGGACAGTCCGTCTCGAAGAACGCACAGACCGTCGCACATTGGAGCATGCTCATGACATTCCTTGTCAAGGGAAATCTCCATTCGATATCTTCTTCTTGACAGCTGAGAGCTGCCTGTAAGATAATGGCCCGACCGGCGCCGGTTCTAAAGAGATCTGCATAAGGACCGGAGGAATGGAGGAGTCCAATGCAATACAACGTCCGGGACAGAGTGAAGTTCCTCGGTCGGCCGATCTGTCTTCTCGCCGCGGCGATGAGTGTAGCGATCATAGGTGCCTTCGCCTCACCGGCCAGAGCGCAAAATCTTCTCCTCAATCCGGGATTCGAGGCCTGGACAGGAAACATCCCCGACGAGTGGGTGACACCCAACATCCCGCCCATTCTCGAGCCGGTGACGCCGAGTACAAACGCATACAGCGGCCAGTACGCTGCTCAGTGCGCCATCGTGCAGTTCATCGATACGACGTACGGCGGTTGGGTCATGCAGAACACGGGGGCTTCCGGCCGGGCATTCACGTTCGACTTCGAGTATCTGCTGTCGGGAACGGGCTCAGAGTACGCGTGGGCCGAGGTTCTGCTGTTCGCCGGACCGCTCGCCGTCGGCGCGTGGTATGACTCGCTCGATCTCGCGCCCTCCTACACACACCGCACCGGCATCGCCGAGGTCATACAGGGCCAGCCGGATGCCGATTCCGCGTTTGTATGGCTGGGAATATTCGGAGACCAGGTGGGATCGTATGCCCTGTTCGATGATGTGAGCCTGACTCCCGGTGTTCTCGTCGACGGGGGTGACGAGAACTCGCCGTCGGAGTTCTGCGATCGGTCACGCATCGTCTCTGCCGCACCCAACCCATTCCGCGAGCGCATTGCCGTCGAATACGCGGTCTCCAGGCCGGAGAGAGTCTCGATACGAGTCTATGCCATCACCGGGCAGCTCGTGGATGTCCTCGTCGAACGGCGGGAGAACCCCGGCCGTCACCGGGTCCTCTGGGACGGTTGTGATTCGCGGGGCGATCGCCTGGCCAACGGGGTCTACTTCTGCCGGCTGAGGGTGGGCGACGAGGTGGACTCTCGTAAGATCCTCTTCGTCAAATAGACCGGTTGTTCGTCTCCACCGGAATCGTTGCGCGAGGGCCATCGCATCGCTGCGCCTGACGGATGCTCATAGATCTGGCTCACGAGTTCGGCTCGACCGCCGGGTGAACTCGTTGTCCCCAATGCCCGCGGGCGATCCGTTGCCACCGATTTTGAGATATGATCCGGAGGGGCGGGACGTGGGGCATGCCGAGTCCGGTCACGTGGATATCAGCTCCCGAGAGGTAGGTATCGAGCCTGACCAGGCTGAGGCCGGTACGGAGTCGCGGTTGGTCGAGGCCGCTGATACCGAGCTGGCCGATGCCGTGGAAGGGCCATGGCCTCGGAGGCTCTCGCCGGCTGGGGCAAGGTCTTCGCCTGGCCGGACTGAGGGCCTCGGTGCGCCGGTACTGAGTAGTGGACGGCGGCACCTGGCGCTCAACCTCGTTGCGATATTCTTCTTCCTCTATCTCTTCCTCCTCAGCATCTCTCTTCTCGGATCCGCATTTCGGCTGTTCGGCGAGGGTATGGCAGAGAGGCTGGTCGCGGCAACCTCGAACCCGCTCACTGGCCTGTTCATCGGCATCCTCGCCACCGCCCTGATACAGAGTTCGTCACTGACCACTTCGCTTGTCGTCGGACTCGTCGGGGGAGGCGCTCTCACCGTCGCCACGGCCATTCCGATCGTCATGGGGGCCAATGTGGGGACGAGCGTGACCAATATGATCGTCTCCGTAGGTCACCTTTCGAGAAAAGCGGAATTCCGCCGCGCATTCGCCGCGGCCACTGTTCATGACTTCTTCAATCTGTGTGCGGTGCTCATACTGTTTCCACTGCAGATCGCCACGAACTTCCTCGGGCGAGCCTCCGTCTGGGCGTCCGGGCTGGTTCATGCAGTAGCCGGGCCCAGCTTCGTGAGCCCTATCAGACTAGCCGTCGATCCGGTGACAAAGCTCATCGTGCGGTTGACGGGCGAGTCGGGCATCATCACGCTCATCGTAGCACTCGTGCTGCTCTTTCTCTCGCTCAAGTACCTGGTCAAGTCTCTGAGATCGACCATCATGAGGCGCGCGGAAGTCTTCTTCGATAAGGTGATATTCAGAAGTGCGATCCGCGGCTTGGCATTTGGTCTGATCTTGACAGCGCTCGTGCAGAGCAGTTCCATTACGACGTCGCTGGTCGTCCCCCTTGCCGGCGCCGGGATCCTCGCGCTCGAGCAGATATATCCCTACACGCTCGGTGCGAATGTTGGCACGACGGTGACCGCTCTCCTCGCATCCCTGGCGACAGGGAGTCCTGCTGCAGTAAGTGTCGCCCTCGCACACCTGTTCTTCAATGTCAGCGGTATCGCCATCATCTATCCCCTGCGTCCGGTCCGCGGGATCCCGCTCTTCCTGGCTCGGGGGCTTGCCGAGATCTCTATCAAGAACAAGCTCATACCATTGGGGTATATACTGTTCGCGTTCTACGTCGTACCGCTGCTGATGGTATGGCTGACGAGGTGAGAATCATGCTCAAAGAACTCCAGAAAATATTCCAACGCAAGAGCCTCATGGAGGAGGCCTTGACCGAATCCTTGAAGATGCTCGAGATCGACCGGGCGATGTTTGTCGGTGCCGTCAAATCGCTGCGGGAGCGCGATGATGCAGAACTCGATTTCGACATCTACGAGCTGGACAGGAAGGTCAACGAATATGAGCGCGAGGTTCGCCAGAAGGTCCTCACTCATCTGGCGGTGAGCGGTACTGCCGACCTCAATATCGGTCTCGTGTTGGCGAGTATCGTGATCGACATAGAACGGATAGGGGACTTCACCAAAAATATCGTCGAGCTCGCCGGTGATCATCCCCGCCGGCTTGAGGCGGGGGAGTGGGAGTCTGAGTTCAGGGAGATCGAGGCTCTCGTGGCGAACGGATTCGGGCGATTGATCCACGCCCTCCGTAAGTCCGACGAGGCCGAGGCACAACGTCTGCAGGAAGATATGTGGAAGGTGAAGCGCTTCTGCGAACAGCACATATTACGTCTGATCCATCACGAGAGCTTGCCGTTCTCCTGCAGCGATGCTGTTACGCTCGCCCTGTACATGCGATATCTCAAGAGGATCAGCTCGCATCTCGTCAATATCGCCACGAGCATCACCAATCCCTTCGATCGAATCGGATATCGGGCCGACACCGGAGAGGAGGTTACCTAGCGGCCGGGGCACCCCGATCTGTGCTTGACAAGCCGGCAAGAATTGTGGATAATAGGGGCTGCTCCGGCGGGCGATGAACAGCAAGCGCAGTGCTGGGTAGCCCTGCTCTATTGTGGGCAATAGGGCGAGGTTCTGCTGGCTCACGATGTAGCTCAGGGAGGAAGGGGGCGGTACCTGTTTCCTCCTCAGTTCCATTCGCGTGGGCGCATCGGACATGATAGACGGGACCTCCCATAGATTCGAGGCAAGAATCGGCAAGAGGTCCGGCAATCCCCGCTGATTGCTGGGGGGTTGATCCCCCATTGGCATTTCACACACACCATACGAGGGGGTGGGAAGAGCAGACGTGATGGAGGATCGGTGGTACAGGGTCACAACGAGACGGGGTGGTTGGCTCATTGGGGTCGGTTGATATGAGGAGGGACAATGATGAACAGGACAGTGATTTTCGCAATGATATTGGTCGTCGCGGGAGCGAGCGCGGTGCTGGTTGCAGGGTATGGTTCAGGGACTGTCGAGAGGGGAAAAGCGATAGCCGAGGGGTCCGGGAACTACGTTCCGGAGGCGCCGACCGACGATGATGTCTATTGCCTGTTGTTGGCGAACAGCTACAGCGACCTGACCGCAACTGCTCAGGACTTTGCCGACAACATGTATGGCCTGGCCTTCGACATATTCGACTGCGTTACCGTGACGCCCACGATCGATCAGCTCCAGGCCTACGACGTCGTGCTGCTCTTCGAGAACGGCATCTTCGCCAACGCGCCCAATGTGGGGGCGGTCATCTACGACTATGTCACCAACTATGATGGACGCGTCGTCTTCGCCACGTTCGTCTGGCAGGACTGGTCCACGTGGCCAGCTGGGTACGGCTGGGGTCTGATGGAAGGAATCTGTCCCCTTATCGAGGCGGGAGGATGCGAGTACAACTATGACGAACTCGACCCGGGCTCGATCGTTCCGCACGCGGTGACTGCCGGTGTCACCTCCCTCTGGTGCACCAGTTTCCATGGAGGGACGGCCATGCAGCCGGGCGCCACCGGGCTGGCCAGGTGGTCCGATCAGACGCCGGCGATGGCGTACGACGCCACCACGGGAGGACGGATGGTCGCCATCAGTATCTTCCCGGCGTACGAGAACCATGGCAACTACGGGATCGATTTCGGGGGAGACTTCCACCGCGTCTTCGAGAACGCGCTGAAGTGGGCCGCCGGAATGCCGTCGGTGACGATCAACCTCGTTCCCGATGCTGTCTTCTACCACCCGGGCGGCACACTCGGGTACACGGCGATCCTGGCAAACCAGACTGATGTTGCTCAGACGTTCTGGGGGAAGGTCGTTGCTGACGTGCCCGGTATTGGGCAGGTGGAGGTGATCTCGCCGAGGCCGGTGACGCTGGGTCCGGGAGCGTACATCGAGAAGCATATGGCGCATCCCATTCCCATGGCCGCTCCGCTCGGCACGTACGCGGCGACGGCGATGATCGGCCAGCCTCCTGATGATCTGTGGGATCAGGACACGTTCCAGTTCGAGATGGTGCCGTAGCGGCGGCGGGTACGTGAGCGCCTGGAATGGGCGCCGTACACAGGATACGGACGGGCAGGGTGT
>LJUI01000105.1 GCA_001303705.1 candidate division TA06 bacterium SM23_40 | reverse complement strand
AAACGGCTCTGCGGGTGTCAATACTCTTCGCATTGCATACAGCCGTGGTGATAGGGGCCGGATCCGATGTCATCGTTGGAAGGATGTTCGGTCAGGAATATCTGAACGGAGGGAGTGCCGTCGCTCTTCGAATACTCGTCTGGGCGTTCTGTCTGAACGTCATCAGCGGCCCGGTGGGGACATTTGTCATTGCGTGCGGTGTGAATATATTTCAGTTCGCGCCGTACGCGGCCAGTATCGCCGTACTCAACATTGTGCTCAATTCGTTTCTCATTCCGCGGTACGATTTCTACGGTGCAAGCGTTTCGACCGTTATCTGTTCTGCTGCCAATCTCATCATTAAGATCTACTGGGTGAACCGGCTGCTCGCAGACTGGAAGGTAGTGCTGCGGATACTGGTGCGCCCGACAGGCGCTGCCGGACTCATGGCGCTGGTGATGTACTGGTTACGCGGGATGGGTCTGGCGGTGACCCTTCCGGTGGGATTGGCCACGTATCTGGCTGTGCTCGTAGGGTCGGGAGAGTTGACGCGGAAGGATATCGGCCGGATACGGAGTGTGGGCAGTGAGCTGGGCAACCGGGCCAAGGAACTGATCTTGATGGATTAGACGAGATGAGGAGAAGATGGGTGCTCTCGAGTCTCGGAGCGCTGACGTGACGATATCGATCGTCAGTTTCAATTCAAGAGACTTCCTCGTCGATTGTCTGCGCTCGACCTATGCGGAGCACGGGGGGCTCGAGGTCGAGGTCATCGTCGTGGACAACGCCTCGACCGATGGGTCTGCGGAACTGATCCGTCGGGAGTTCCCCGATGTGACGCTGATCGTCAACGAGGAGAACCGTGGATTCGCGGCAGCCCATAATCAGGCGACGCGTCTCAGCTCAGGGCGCTATCTCTTCCTCCTCAATCCGGACACCGTGCTCCTCCCCGGTTCACTGACGAAGCTGGCTTCGTTCATGGATGGCCACCCCGAGGCCGGAGCGGCGGCGGCGAGCACGTGGCTTGACCACGGTCGGACGTTTCGCGGTGGGACGCACAAGGTGTTCAATCTGCCGTTCATACTGCTCGCCCACACGGGGCTGGCTGAGGTGTTCCCCAATAACAAGATTTTCCGTGACGGGTGGGAGATCGATCGTATGCTGTGGCAGTGTGAGGACTGGTGCGAGATGGAGCTGCTCACCGGGGAGTCTCTCATGGTTCGCAGAGAGGCGATCGATGAGATCGGCCTCCTCGATGAGCGGTTCTTCATGTATCTGGAGGATACCGACTGGTCTTTGAGGATGAGACGGGCGGGCTGGAGGCTCTATGTCTGCGTGCGGGCGGAGGTGATCCACTACGTGGGCGGCAGCTCAAGGAACGGCGTGAGGACATACGAGATCTTCGTAAACAGCTTGCGCCACTATCTACGCAAGTACTATGGATTGGGCGGGTGTCTGCTCTTTCAGGTGCTGAAGGTGATCGGCTTCATGATCGCAAAGATCGTGCGCCGTTGGCGGCTGATGTGCGGCGCGGCGCGCAAGGAGCGAGCGCAGACGATACGCATCACTCCCGAGACGAATGTTCTTGTCTGGGGACGGTACGTCGGCGTCGATTCGTATTTAGTGGAGATATCCGATGGGCCATCCTTCATCCGGCAGTGCGGCGCACTCGTCAAGGGATCGAGATTCTCGATCCCGGAGGAGATCTGGCGGCGCTGGCCGGACGGCGCCTACCACTGGCGGGTCGTGCCCACTGCCAAGTGCCTGAGGAGCGGCACCTTCAGGGCGAGGCGTTTCAAGCGCTGCTCTTCATGATCGGCCTCCCCGGCCTGCGTTGAGGCAGGCGGGGCGGGCATCCACTATCATATCGTCTATGGTCTCGATGACAGGTGAGCGAGATGAAGCGACGGATACTTGTCATAGGATTGGACGGCGCGACGTGGAGGGTTCTGTCGCCACTTCTCGAGGAGGGGGCGCTGCCGACACTCGCTCATCTCGTCGCGGAGGGATCACACGGACCTCTCAGGTCGACTGTACCTCCTCTCTCCGGGCCGGCATGGGTATCGTTCCTGACGGGCAAGAACCCCGGGAAGCACGGCATCTTCGATTTCTGTGGCCTCCAGCGTGAAAACGGGAAGCGGCCTGCGCTCAACGCCACCCACCTCAGATCAGCGACCGTCCAGCATCTTGTGGGGCGTGGCGGAAAGCGTGTCGGGACGATCAACGTCCCGTTTACCTATCCACCGCGTCCGGTGAATGGGTATGTGCTCACGGGCATGCTCACACCCAGGGACGACGAGGCGTCATTTGCCTATCCACCGCACCTTATCGAAGAGCTCAGGCAGGAGCTCGGTGGATATGAGGTGGAGGCGGACTACGACCGGTTCGTCGATATCCAGGACTCGCTCCCTCCCGCCACATGTCGGATCACTGACGAGAGGGGTCTTGCAGAGGAGATTATGAGGGTCGATACGAAACGCAAGGAGACGCTCATCCATCTCGATAGGGAATTCGAGCCCGATCTGACTATGCTCGTCTTCACGAGCACCGATCGCGTGCTGCACCTCTTCTGGGCAGATTTCGAAGGTGTGCAGGCCGGAGCGGAGCGATGGGACGCCACCCCGGGGGGGGAAGTGATGCGCGATGTCCTTGTACATGTCGACGGCCTCATCGGCGAGATCCTTGGGGCTCTCGGGCGGGGATGCACAACGATCATTATGTCGGATCATGGGTTCGGGCCCTGGAATCGGATCTTCTATTCGAACCAGTGGCTTGTCGATATCGGCCTCGCGAAACGCCTCCCGGTGTTGCGGCGCCTCGATGGTCGATTTCTTGTCCTCATTCGTAAGTCGCTCCGTGATGTGTTGGCGAGACTCGGCATGCAGGTCGTGGCGGACCACTTGCCCCAGGCAATGGGGCGTGTGGGAGTCTGGATTCCGCGGCTTCGCGATCCTGGATGGTCTTCTCTGGTGCGAATGGACACGGTTAAGGCGTACTCGGGGACGACAGGTCATCAATCGTTCTACGTAAATCGACGCGATCGGGAACGCGGGGGCATCGTCGCGCCCGGAGCAGAGTACGAGCGGGTCCGCGGGTATCTCGTGGAACGCCTGAAGGAACTGAGGGATCCAATGACGGACGCACCGCTCATCAGCCGCATCTACCTGAAGGAGGAGATCTATTCAGGTGACGCCCTTTCCCTTGCACCCGACGTGGTGGTCGAGACAGAGGGCGGTGGATGCTGGATGGTGCCGCGATACCCGTTTCGCCCGCTGTTCCAGGACTGGAACATGGGGTGTCATCGACCCGATGGATTAGTTGTACTCCACGGTTCTGGGGTCAAGAGTGGTATTGAGATCGAAGGGGCGCGGATCATCGACCTCGCCCCCACGATCCTCTATCTGCTCGGCCTTTCCGTGCCGGATGATATGGACGGCAGTGTCCTTGAGCAGGCCCTGGAGGAGGACCACCTGCGACGATATCCCGTAAGGTTTGAGCGGGTGGAGTGGTCGGAGGAGGAGCAGGCTGTCAGCGAATTCACGGAGGAGGAGTCTGCGGCGATCAAAGATCGCCTGCGAGGGCTCGGGTACATCAACTAGGCTGCAGCGTATGAACGGTCCGGCAAGACAAGATTCCGCCGCCCGCAGGGTTCTGGTCATCGGGATCGACGGCGGTACGTTCCGCGTAATCGACCCGCTTCTGTGCGAAGGGAGGCTCCCAAACATCGGCCGGTTGATCGAACGGGGGGTCCGCGGCGATCTTCTTTCGACGATCCCCCCTTCGAGCTCGACTGCCTGGACCTCATTCATGACCGGAAAGAACCCCGGGAAGCATGGCGTGTACTTCTTTCGTCGTCGCATGAACGGCAGTTACGAGAGGCCGCTCATCAACGCCGACTGGGTGCGCAGCCAGACACTGTGGGATATCGTCAGTGCCGCAGGCAACCGGGTCAACGTCTTCAATGTGCCGGTGACCTACCCGCCGAGGGCCATTAATGGCGTGATGGTCTCCGGCTTGTTGACCCCCAGCCAGGAGAGCGTCTTCACGTATCCGTCGGCGTTGCATCTCGAGTTGATCTTCGAGGTTGGGACGCTGCCGCTGTTTCATGACATCATGGCCACGTTCAAGCGCGACACCGCTCTCAATACTCTCGATCAGCTCTTCTTCACCGAGCGGAAGAGGGGGGAGGCAGTCCTCTATCTGATGGATCGCTATCCATGGGACCTGTTCGTGGCGGTCTTTACGGCCACGGATCGGCTGCAGCACCAGGCCGGCAGGATGTGGCGTGACGATTATGAGCGGCAGGGCGGGGAGTGGGCAGGCAAGCTCGGCGACGTGATCTCCCAGTGTTATGAGCTGGTCGATGGGATCATCGGGAAGATGCTGGCGCGCGTTGGCGACGAGACAACGGTCGTCATCCTCTCCGATCACGGATTCGGGCCCATCGACAAACATTTCTATGTCAACCGATGGCTCATAGACGAGGGGCTGTTGAAGCTGAAGCGCGGGCTCGGAGCGAGGCGTCGGCTTTCGTACCGAAAGACGAGCCTCGGGAGGATCGTACAAAGGAGTCCCTTCCGCAGCATCAGCAGGTTCCTGCCGCGCCTGCTGAGGGGCCTGCCCGTTGGTATCCCGGTGTTCCGGCCCTGTCGCCCGGAAGAGCGCGTCGATTGGTCCCGGACCAGGGCTTTTTCCAGCTTCGAGGGAGGGGAGGAAACGATTTCGATCAACCAGCGAGGGAGGGAGCCGAAGGGGTGTGTCGAGCCCGGGCACGAATTCGAGTCGGCGCGGCAGAGCGTGATCGATCGACTGAAGGAGCTCAGGGATCCTGTGACCGGCGAGCCGATAATCGAGGGCGCATATCGCCCTGAGGAGATCTACCGCGGGCCGCTGTTGGTGGAAGCCCCTGACATAACCTTTACCACGAGGAAGATGAGCTACCATCCTCGTGGAGAGCTTGATGGAAATGATCTGTTCGAGAATCCTCCTACCGGGACCCCTGCCCTCCATACGCTCGAAGGGATTCTAGCGATGTCGGGGGGTCCCGTGAAGCGAGGGACAGCGATAACGGGTGCCTCGATCATCGACCTTGCACCTACTGTCCTCTATCTCCTCGGTATTCCTGTGCCGAAGGATATGGACGGGAAGATACTGGTGTCGGCGATTGAGGACGAGTTTGTGCAGTCGCATGAGCCGGAGTTCGTCGAACCTCCCGAAGAGACTCGTGCCGCACCGGAACGTTCGTTTTCGAGTGAGGAGGAGGAGCAAGTCAAAGACCATCTTCGGGCGATCGGGTATATCGACTAGGGCAAACGGTGTAGTAGAAAGAGAGGATGAGGAGGCAGGCTACGATGGCGAGCGGGACGACCATCAAGACGTTGGTGATAGGCGTGGACGGCGGGACATTCAGTCTTATCCGCCCCCTCGCCGATGCGGGCCGCCTCCCAACCTTTGCCCGGCTCATGCGGGAAGGATCGTGGGGTGAGCTGCGATCCACCGTTCCCCCGGTGACAGCTCCCTCCTGGGTTTCTTTTCAGACGGGGAAAAATCCGGGAAAGCATGGCGTGTTTGGGTTTGTGAGCTCGCCCTCGGCGGGGTACGAACGGAAGGTGCTCAGTGCTGCATCGATCAAGGCTCGGACCGCGTGGAACCTATTGAGCCGAGCCGGGCGGAGAGTCGGGATCCTGAACCTTCCATTCACCTATCCTCCGGAGGAGGTGAATGGATTCGTCGTCCCCCAACCCCCTGGTTTCGTCCCCAAGGACCGTGTATTCAGTCACCCTCCCGAGCTCGCGTCTCTGTTGGCGCGGGAGGTCCCCGAGTTCTTTCAGGGGATTGATTATCTTCGCTACTGGTTCACGGACGAGAAAGACGAGTTTCTCGCTGCACTCAAGAGGGGAGTCGAGGCAACGAGACGAGCTGCTTCCGTATTGATGGAACGGCACGAGCTGGATGTTCTCGTCGTGACCGTGATCATGACCGATCCGGTGCAACACTTCTTCTGGAAGTACATGGATGAGAGCCATCCGGCCCACGATCCAGTGTTGCGCGATAAGTACGGTGAGGCCATACATGAAGTATATGAAGCGACTGATCGGCTCATGGGGGATCTCATCGAGCGCATGGGCAGCGAGACAAACGTAATCGTCGTATCCGATCACGGATTCGGGCCCAACACGAAGGCGGTCTCTCTGAACCAGTGGTTGCGGGACCTCGGATTGCTGAAGGTGAAGAAGAAGGCCGCGCCGCTTGTGAAGTGGCGCCTTCCTTTCCCTGCGTACGGCTGGCTGCGGAAGCTCGGCGTACCCTATCTTGATCCCATTGTGCTGCGCCAGATTAACGCAGACCGCAGAGTTGTGGATGGTCGGATGGGGCTCTCTATTTCCGCCGTGATCGACTGGTCGCGTACGAGGGCGTTCGCAGGCCACCGATCTGAACAGGGCATCTTCCTCAACGTCCGCGGGCGCGAGCCGCTGGGGATTGTAGAGCCGGGACAGGAGTACGAGGAACTGCGTGCGGTACTCGAGGCCGAATTACATCAACTGCGTGATCCGGACGATGGAGGGAAGCTGGTCGATCAGGTGTGGAGGCCGGGTGATCTGTATCATGGTGAGTACACCGATGAGGCTCCGGACATTACATTCATGATGCGAGGGTACGAATACAAGGCAAATGAATTTATCCATGGCTCGCGGGTGGTAGAGGTCGAGCGATGGCATACCGGCACGCATCGATTGGACGGCATTCTCCTGCTCTGCGGCCCGACCATCCGGCAGGGAATCAAAATGAAGAAGAGCGACATGACCGACGTAGCACCAACGCTGCTCTACCTCGCCGGCGTACCGATCCCCGAGGATATGGATGGCCGAGTCCTGACCGAGGCGGTCTCTCCTGAATATCTCTCGCGGTATCCAGTGGAGCGGTCACGTCCCGATGTGGCGCCGTCGGCGAGAGAGGACGAACAGGTGTTCAGCGAAGATGAGGAGGCCGCAGTGAGGAAGCGGCTGAAGGGCCTGGGCTACGTGGGCTGACAACATGGTGAGCAGGGTGAGCGAGCCCGGCGTCGAGAGTGAAAATAGCATGTACGGGTCAGGCAAATGGACATCTCGATCATAGTCATAAGCTACAACACCAGAGATTATCTGCACAAATGCCTCGAGTCGATCTACGGATGCGAGCATGCGTGTCAGTTCGAGGTCCTTGTCGTTGATAATGCCTCTGTCGACGGCAGCCCCGAAATGGTGAGGTCTGATTTCCCTCAGGTAACGCTGATCGAGAACCGAGAGAATGTCGGATTCGCGAGGGCCAACAATCAGGCGATAGTACCGAGTTGTGGTCGTCATATCATGTTGCTCAACTCCGATACAGAGATCCTTCCCGGTGCCCTCGACCGGGTGGTCACGTTCCTTGATGAACACCCCGAGGCAGGAGCGGTCGGGATACGAACGTGGACCGACCGGCAGAAGATGTTCCAGCTCTGGGCAGCCTACACATTCACACCGGCGTTGGCTATCTGGCAGTTCACCGTATTGGGGAGCATCTTTCCCCATAACTCGATTTTCCGTCGCCGGTGGAGGTCTGATTGGAGAACATTCCTATCGGAGGAGTTCTGCGAAGTAGATTCGCTTGTCGGACACTGCCTGTCAGTCCGTCGGGACACGATCGATCATATCGGACTGCTCGACGAGAACTTCTTCCTCTACTTCGAGGACACCGACTGGAGCCTTCGCATGCGTCGGGCAGGCTGGCGGCTCTATTTTCTGGCATCTGCCGAGGTGGTCCATCATTCTTTGAAGAGCACACCTGATCGCGCAGAAGCATCACGGCTATTGCTTCGGAGCATGAGGTACTATCTCAGGAAACACTTCGGGGTGCTGAGATCCGGCGCGCTGCGCATCATACTCCGTCTCGATGGCGTCCTTATCCGGATCGGACAAATCTTCGGAAGGAGTCCCCGCAGGAGGCCCAAGATCGTCGATGAGCGTACGATCGAAATCGTCGATGGCCGTATCGAAGGCGATCCCGTAATCGTCTGGCCCGAGATGGAGGGTGTCGAGGGGTATCTGATTGAGATATCCGATTCGCCTCATTTCATGATCAAGGGTTTGACGAGAACAGATCGAACCTACCTTCGACTGCCGGATTTCTTCTTATGCGGCTGGCCCGATGACACCTACTACTGGAGAGTAGTGCCTCTGGACCGAGAGGGTTGCACGGGAGATGTACTTGTCGGGTCGATCAAAAAGCGAACTGTGTCCGGACGTCCACCTCAATCGAGAGGACAAGGAGATGGCTGAGGAGTATGCCGTCAGGCGCTATGAGGATGGGGACGAGATCCAGATCACGGATGTCATGAACGAGGTCTTCTCCCAGTCGCGCACGCCCGAACAGTGGTTGTGGAAGAACAAGGAGAACCCATCTGGGTTTGACAAGGATGCAATCGTCCTCGGCGTCAGGGGTGAGCAGATCATCAGTCATGTGGGTGGGCTCCTTTCCAGGACCAAGGTGAGGGACGGGCAGGAGATGGGACTCCTCACGTTCGATTTCGCCGTCCGGGCCGACTTCCGGCGGGGCCTGAAGAAGGCCGGGACCTTTCTTCGCACAGCCAGGGTGGCGGAGGCCTACTACACCGAGGCGTACGATTTCACGTATGGGTTCCCCAATCCCGAACATCTCCGGATGGGGAAGCGCTTTCTCAAGTACGAGACTGCGGGTGAGATCCCCCGTCTCACGAAACGGT
>LJUI01000015.1 GCA_001303705.1 candidate division TA06 bacterium SM23_40 | reverse complement strand
CTGCGCATCTGCATATTGAATGAACACTGGGAATCGTTCCGGCAATGGCGTCGCCTTAACCGAAGAAGGGCAGCATGAGCTACCCACAATTACAATCCGCACCCGACTGGTCGCGCCTTGCGTGTGATCGCATCAGGAACCGAAACGATTGGCACCTTCGACGGTGACCGGCCCCGGAAATGTCCCGGATCGGTGCCTCCGACTGTGACCTGACCCGAAACGTGAACGACCGGTGCCCTCGACCGTGGCCTCAACCGGAACAGAAACGATCGATCCGTGTGACCACGGCCTGATCCGAAACAGGGACGATCGATTCCTGGGATCGTGGCCTGATTCGAAACAGCAACAATCAGTTCCCATGAACCTGGCCTCATTCCAAGCTGGAGCCATCGGTCCCCATGGACGTGGGCTCATTCCAAGCTGGAGCGATCGGTTCCCATAACCACGGCCTGATTCGGAACAGGAACACTCCCGATGTGCATGAGGATTCCTGTGTATCTTCGGCCCCCGCGCCGGACACGCAGTTTCGAGCAGGCAGAGAGGGCGCCGATTGTGCACATCTCTTCGGCCCCCGGGATCTCTGAGGAGCCAGATTCTGGGTTGGCAGAAAGTTCGTTTTGGGTTACACTCCCACCGTTCATCGCTTGTACATCTGTCGGACTCATGCTCAGGCATCTATCGGCATGATCGCGCATCCACCGCTCGGGCTCGCCGCCCAGGAATCCGGCAGGTTCGCTGCGCGGGCTTCAGCCGGACTCGCTGTACGGGCATCTATCAGGCTCGTCGTGTTAGACCGAGAACGGCCATGCGAATGTGCGGTCAGCCGGAGAGGACGACGGCATCGCATCACCGCACCGGCGAGTCGGGTTCCTGCCGGGGCGGTGGCCGCCGGGCCACATGTTATCCACCAGATACTGTCCAGAGGATGAGATGATGGATCTCGATATCCGACTATGGAGACAGGAGGACCTACCGGCGATCAGGGAGCTTCTTTCGGAACTTGTCGAGGTGACGCACGGCCCGGAGCCCGATCTATCACTCGACCATCTGACAGAGATCTTCGGGCACATGGAACGATTCACGGACTTCTATCTCAACCTGGTAGCCACCTGCGAGGGAGATATTGCAGGTTTCCTTTCTATCGTTTTCTATCGTTCGCTCTTCCATCGAGCTGGTACGGCCCTCGTGAGCGAGCTGGTGGTGGGGCGCCGCCATCGGGACCGCGGCGTTGGCCGGATGCTGATCGAGCGGGCAAAGGAGGAGGCGCAATCCCGAGGCCTCGATGAACTGGAGGTCTCAACTGAGACGGACAATCAGGACGCGCGGACCTTCTACAGGCGGTGCGGTTTCGACGAGGAACACGTACTGCTGGGAATGGAGTTCGGGAGCGGCGCAAACGAGGAATGACAGTCCCACGGATCTCCTCCTCCGACGCCCTGCGGCCTGGAGGGCATCTGGCGCCGAACTGACGGAGCCCGTCTGGTACAGGCCATGGCGACGGTCGCCCTGAGCGACAGGTCGCGGGGATCTCGGCGGCACCCTTGACATCGCCTCTGACTTCCGATACCATCGATGGACAGAAGACTCTCATCTCGTCGCTCAACTCCCGGGACCAAGAGCGAATCCCCGTTCCATTCGCCCCGCCAAGGAGGGATAGTATAGTGAAGCCGCTGGCTCTCGCTATAATAGTGGTTCATCTTCTCACCGCCTGCCCCGTCTTCGCACAGGAGGATGATGGGACGACCCCCGCGCCCCAGCCGAATGTGTACGGCGTCATCATTGCTGGTGCGGTTACACTGTTGAGCGGAGCCATCACTCTGCTATTCCACAGGGCCGGCAACGACGCTTACAACAAGTATCAAAATGCGACGACCTACGCAGATGCTCAGGAATATCGCAATGATACCGAGAAGTTCGATACGTGGAGAAATATCGGTTTAGGAACGACGGCACTTGCGCTCGTCGTCACCGGCTACACCTTTGTTCGATACCGGAACGACACAGAAAGATACAAGCAGTTGCGGGCGGGGGCAGAAGCAGATCTCGGACTCCCCCTGAAGACGGAGATCATGTCTGGAAGGATGCCCGCTGGTGCCCGCTGGACGATCGCTCCCCACGCCCCTGGACCATCCTGGATGCAGGGCAAAGACTCCGATTCCGTAGCTTCAGATTATCGGATAGCCCCATACCGACCCCGACAGGAGCTTCACTATGTACCTCTTCAATCTCGGCATGCTCCCCGATCAAGATTCGATGCTCATATTCCACGCCCTGGCTCGCATAGGTCAGGAGGCACTGGTCATCGTCTCTCCACAGATCCCATTGGCCAGCGTCGGGTACTTCCAGGATGCAGAGCAAGAGGTTGACCTCGACTACTGCAGGGAGTCCGCGCTGCCAGTGATGCGTCGCGAGGTCGGAGGCGGCGCTACGTACCTGGACAAGAACCAGATCTTCTACCAGATAATCATGCGGAGTGACAATCCTGTTGCTCCGAGGAAGATCGCCGATATCTATCAATGGTTCTCTCAGGCCCCCGTCAGAACGTACTCGCGTTTCGGCATCGAGACAGACTTTCGGCCGATAAACGACATCGTCACAAAGGAAGGACGGAAGATCGCCGGTGAGGGAGGGGGGGATATCGGCGAATGTCTTGTCTTCGTCGGCGGGATTCTCATGGATTTCGACTATGAGCGGATGGCAAAACTCCTCAAGGTCCCGGATGAGAAGTTCCGGGACAAAGTGTATAAGACGATGGAGGAGAACCTGACTACGATGCGGCGAGAGCTGGGAGAGCCGCCTCCGCGTTCAGAGATTGTACGGGTACTCATCGAGGAGTTTCGCAAGCTTCTCGGACCTCTCGAACCCGCAACGATAACGTCATCCCTCCGTCAGAAGATGGATGAACTCAATGGCGTGATGGGTACTGATGAGTTCCTTCTCATGAAGCGGCACCATACGCCCACGAGCGTCAAGATCAGAGAAGGAGTGGAACTCCACTACGGAATGCATAAAGCGCGCGGCGGGCTGATACGCACGGTCCAGGAGGTCGCCGAGGAACGGATCAAGGAGATCGGGATCTCCGGCGACTTCACGTTCTACCCGAAGAGATCGCTCTCAGAACTGGAGGACGACCTCAGGGAGACGGTCCGCAGGGAAGGAGAGTTGATCCCGAAGATCGACGACTTCTATGAGCGCAAACGAGTCGAATCCCCCGGTGTCGATTCGGAAGACTTCATCAAGGCGATGAACATCAAAGAGTAGGCGCTCGCCGCTGGGGCACGCGATGGAATTCGTTGCACGCGAGGAGCTGAGCCAGCGGACCCATGCCCTTCAGGAAAAACTACGCAGGGGTGAGTTGGACGGCGTGCTCCTCATGCAGAACGTGGATATCTTCTACTTCACGGGGACCGCACAGAACGGAATCCTCTTCATACCATCATCCGGCGAACCACTCTTCATGGTAAAGAAGAGTGTGACGCGCGCCCGCATCGAATCTCCCCTTGATCAGGTTGTCCCCCTCGAAAGCGTACGGAAGGCCCCCGACCTTATTCAGTCTCATGGGCATCGTGTAGATGGACGGTTCGGCATGGAACTCGACGTCCTGCCGGTGTCCCTGTACGACCGGACACGCAAGGCATTCGGCAATGCCAGCATCGTCGACGCCTCAGGCCTCGTACGGGAGGTGCGTGCGAGCAAATCCCCCTATGAGATCGAGATGATGCGCAAGGCTGCGGGGCAACTCGCGGCCGGCTTCGATGCACTCCGGACCGCGATCCGCGAAGGAATGAGAGAGATAGACATCTGTGCCCAGCTGGAAGGCATTCTCCGACGCGAAGGTCATCAGGGAATCGTTCGCGCCCGGCGGTGGAACATGGAACTCTGGTACGGAGCGGTATCGGCCGGGGCAAGCGCGTCGTACCCGATCAGTTTCGAGGGTCCGGTCGGCGTGACCGGCCTCTATCCCGCTGTGCCACAGAGCGGAGGAGAGCGGCACGTGAACGCCGGGGAACCTATCGTCATCGACATCGTAGGCGGGCATGGAGGGTACCTCGTCGACAAGACGAGGATTTTCTGTATCGGCGAGCCGGATGCTGCGCTCAGGGAGCTGTACGAATTTGCCCTCACGGTCGAGCGCCACATCGAAGAACGTCTGCGCCCGGGAAATGTCCCGGGCGACATCTATGATGAGACGATCGAGCTGGTGGCCGAGACTCCCTATGCCGACCACTTCATGGGGTGGGACGAGAATCGAGTAGGGTTCGTGGGCCATGGGATCGGACTCGAGATCGATGAACTCCCTGTGCTCGCGCATGGTTTCGATGCCCCGCTCGAGACAGGTATGACGGTGGCGGTTGAGCCGAAATTTTTCTATCCCGACACCGGCGGCGTCGGCATCGAGGATACCTACGTCGTCACGGCCACCGGTTGCGAGAAGCTCACCGAATATCCGACAGAAATGATCATCGTTCCCGGCTGACGGGGGGGTGGCGCTAGATCACCTGGCGCCAGCCGCTACACCGACTCGTGGGCGGCGCATACGGGCACACGAGTAGCGCACAATCACACGAGCATGGGAGACGCTCTCCGGAGCGTCCTGGCGCCCGAGGAGTGCCGACGCTATCGCCCTATGCTCGCAACCTCAAACCGCCAGGTCCCGTCCGAATTGACACGGAGATGACCCGATCGTGCCGCGCTCAACCATAGCCATCATCGCCCTTGTAGCGATTGTACTCTTCCTCGTTTTCGCACGGCCAGCCGTGAGAATCCTGTTTCGCGCCTTCGAGAGGCGGCAGCTCTACTTCCCCATCCGCGCCATCGACGCTACCCCAGGCCAGATCGGCCTCCCCTACGAGAATATCTACTTCCTCACATCTGATGGGCTGAAGCTGAACGGCTGGTTCATCCCCGCAGACGATCCCCTGGCCACAGTGCTCTTCTGCCATGGAAACGGCGGTAACATCGGCCATCGGCTCGAGATGATCGAGTTCCTCTACCGTCTTGGGTTCAACACGTTCATATTTGACTATCGTGGCTATGGGCAGAGCGAGGGTTCGCCCAATGAGGAGGGGACGTATAGGGACGCGCTGGCTGCGTTCAACTACGTTTGTGGACGGCAGGAAGTGGACGCCCGCAAGACCGTCATCTACGGCAGGTCGCTGGGAGGTGCGATAGCGATTGATCTGGCCACGCGCGTGGAATGTGCAGGTCTGATCTCCGAGAGCTGTCCGACATCGATAGTCGAAATGGGAAGGAAGCTCTACCCTTTCGTTCCCGTCGCACGCCTTGCATCAAACCGCTATGAGGCGATCAATAAGATCGGTCAGACTGAGATGCCGGTCCTAATCATCCACAGCAGAAATGACGAGATGATCCCCTATGCGCACGGGCAGCGCCTGTTCGATGTGGCAGCACCTCCGAAGGAGTTCATCACCACCTACGGCTATCACAACGACAGCCCCGCCACGGCTGGCGAGGAGTACCATACGAAACTGCCGAAGTTCATCGCGCGCTGCGTAGGCGAGGGCGGCTGATGTCCCGGCGCGCTGGTGCGGACGCTCGTCTCCTGTCCCGCCGGGACTACTGCACTACTACGGCCGTTCCACTCGCGCTCACCATGAGCATCGATCCCTTGTCACCTAATACCTCATAGTCGAGATCGACAGCGAGAATGGCGTTCGCCCCCAACTCTGCCGCCCGTCCTTCCATCTCTTTGACTGCGATCTCTTTCGCCTTAGTCAGCTCTCGCTCGTACGCGGCCGCGCGCCCGCCGATCACGTCGGTGATCGAGGCGAAGAGATCCTTAAACAGGTTCGCACCCATAATCGCCTCGCCCGTCACGATCCCGAGATAGCGGGCGACCTTTTTCCCTTCGATGTTCGGCGTTGTGACAACAAGCATCGGTGCTCCCTTCGTTGACTAGGTGCTTCCCTTCCTGATCGCAGGATCATCTCCCGGCCCGAAGGCTCGCCTCCCTGACTGCCGGTTCCCTTGCCTGACTGGAGACTCACCACCCTGACCGGCTGTCCCCTCCATGACTGACGGCTCTCCTCCCCGATCGGAGCTCCCCTCCTCGGCTCCAGGTTAAGCTTCCTGACTGGAGGGTTGACTTTCCGACTCGAGCCTCCGTGACTCTATACGCCCGTTCCTGCTGGATGTTCCCTTTTCCGACAAGAGAAGCAACCCAGTGCTGGCCTAGTACCCAAGCCGACGCAGATCCCGTTCTGACTTCCGCCAGCCCGGTCTCACCTTGACCCACAACTCCAGATACACAGGCCGCCCGAGAAGCTCCTCGATGTCACGGCGGGCCAGCTCGCCTACCTTCTTGAGGGCCGTGCCTCCCCTCCCGATGAGGATCGCCTTCTGTGACTTCTTCTCTACATACACGTTGGCGCGGATGAAGTCCTTGCGCTCCGGACGCTCGCTGAATTCCTCTATCTCGACGCACGAGGAGTACGGTATCTCCTCGCCATAACGCTCGAAGATCTTTTCTAAAATGATCTCGGAAACGAAGAACCGTTCCGGATGTTCAGTGAGTGTGTCTGGCGGATAGTAGGGAGGGCCGATCGGGAGACGAACCACCATTTCACCGACGAGCCGATCCACCCCGTCCCCTGTGAGTGCCGACATGGGAACGATCGATTCAGGACCCACGCGTTTTTGATACTCGTCGATAAGGGGGAGAAGTTTCTCCTTTCGGACAAGATCGATCTTGTTGAGGGCGAGGACGACGGCCTTCCCCTTTCCTATTCTGGGCAGAACGAGACCACACTCCTCGGCAGCGGAAGTCCCGGCAGACACATCGATCATCCAGAGAACGAGGTCGGCTTCCTTTATCGCCCGCGTCGCGGCAACGAGCATCCGCTTCTGCAGGCCATACCGGGGCGTGAGAATCCCCGGTGTATCGAGGAATATGATTTGATGGGACGGGCCGCTCGCAATGCCGATGATGCGGCGCCTCGTTGTCTGCGGCTTGGAGGTGACGATCGAGAGCTTGGCCCCGACAAGACGGTTCATCAGAGTGGATTTGCCGACATTCGTCTTGCCGATGATGGCGACATACCCTCGGTGGTATGGCTGGTCAGACGGCATATGTTCGGGGGAGAGGTGTTCGGGATGATCCATCGGCAGGTTGACCCGTTAGGCGGAATCCTCGTCATCAGGTGTGGTGCCGCCGGGCAGCGCCTCGGGAGCTGATTCATCCTCGAGCGACTCGATCTGTGCCAGGCGGCCGGCGTACCGCTCCATCCGGCGGTCAGTGGCATCATAGCTCGATTTCGCATGCGTGAGATGGGTGCCGAGCTTCCGGAAGTCACCCTCAAGTCGTCGAAAATCCTCGCACAGGCGTGCGATGGTGGCAACAATTTCCTGAGTTCGCTCCTCGATGCGCATGCCCTTCAGCCCGAGGACAATCGCCTGGAGGTATGCATAGAAGCAATTCGGCGAGACGGGGATCACCCTTCGCGAAACAGCATATGTATTGATGCTCTTCTCCTCGCCGAACTGCTCATCCTTGATGATCGTCTCGTAGTACACGTTCTCGGCGGGAATATACATGAGTGCGAAGTCGAATGTGCCTTCGTCCGGAAGGATGTACTTATCTGCAATCGCATCGACGTGCTTCTTGACATCGCTGCTGAATCGCTTACGGTTGGCAAGACGGTCTTCATCGTTTGTCGCCTCGACCATCCGGCGGAAGTTCTCGAGGGGGAACTTGGCATCGACGGGCACGAGATGGTCGCCCAGTCTGACCACGGCATCGACGCGCTCCCCGCTCTTGAAGGTATGCTGCAGCGTGTAGTGATCGGGCGGCAGTATCTGACCTAACAGATCGCCGAGGAGGAATTCACCGATCGCTCCCCTCAGCTTCGGCGCCTTCAGCAGTTCCTGGAGACTCGCGATGTCCTTCCCAACTTCGAATACCTGTTTGTTGACCTCCTCCAGTCTGCCCAATCCTTTCTGGACCTGCCCCACCGCCTGACTTGCACTGTCGAGGCGCTCGCCGATGGTCTGGTTTGCCTGCGCCATGAGCTCATTGCTGGCCTGGAGCTGCTGATTCACCTGAGTGCTGATCTGGCCCAACTGGGTGACGAGATTCGTCATCACATGCCCCAGCTGCTGGTTGATCAACTGGGTATTCCCGTCCAGGTTAGTGCGCAACTCCCCCCGGAGGGCGTCGATCTCCTGCTTCATCAGAAGCGCCGCCTGCTCCCGTTCCTGCGCCCTTCTCAGGACCTGACGCTGGCGCCTCGTCTCCAGGAGAATCCAGATGACGAGCGCGGCCAAGCACGCGAGCGGAATCGCCACCCAAACGGACATGAGTCTATCCTCCGATTTCCCCGATCGGTACGTGATCTACACGTATCACACTCACAGGTAAGAGTATATAACCCCTATGACGGGTGTCAAGCGCATTCCCTCCTCGGGGTTGGGTGGGGTTAGCGGGCGGTGTGGGGGCAGATCTGGTTGTAGGCGCAGTACTGGCAGGCTTGGTACCGGGGTCGGGGTTCGTACCGGCGGGTTCTAATCTCCTGGGCAACCTGTAGTATCCGCTCTTCTGTATTGGCGAGGTCGGCGGCTGTCTTCTCGGCGCAGCCGACGAGACCGGACCCGAGGAAGTGGAGTTCGACGCGTGCCGGGAGTACGCCGTACACCCGCTGGTAGGCGAGGGCATAGATCGCGAGCTGGATGCTGTCCTTCGCCCTTTTCGCCGCATCCTCGAGGCGCCGCACGTCCGATGACTTGAAGTCGATGATGACGGCGTCCTCACCCTCCCGGTCGATGCGATCCCAGCGACCGATCACACGGTTTGTCCCGAGGAGAAAGCTGAATTCCTTCTCAACCTCCCAGGGGATCAGGCCCGACGCCTCCTGTTCGTCATAGAACCGCGACAGCAGCTCCTCCCCCTCACGCTTCCTCCGCTCCTCGTGCTCCAGGCTCAGGAATCCCTCGCTCAGCCAGTGTGCGTAGAAGACATCGATGACCTCCTCCTTCGACATCGGCCGGCCGTCTCTCTTCCGCACGTGGTAGGCGTTGATCGCGTCGTGAATGGCCTTCCCGTAGATCACACTGTGGTGCTGCATGACCGGCACCCGCAGTATGTGGACGTATTTGTATTTGAGCGGGCATGTCAGATAGTCGTCGATGTGATAGTGGCTGAGGCTGATTATCTGATCGTCGGGGATCGGTTCGTATTCGGCAACCGACTCTCGTACCTGAGGAGCATGGCGATGGATCGTCTCCAGGGCCGATGGCCGAACAGTGATCCGATCCGCACGCGGGAGATCGAGTGCCTCAAGCACGAATCGACTCACCTTGCGCGAGCGCGCTCCCCCGTAGTCATACGCACTCGTCATATAGAGCTCCTCCTCTGCCCGCGTCATTCCCACATAGAAGAGTCGCCGCTCCTCCTGGATGTGGTAGTCCCCCGTCGGCAGGATCTCTTTGATCAGCTCATCGGGGAGTTCGATCGGATGACGACGCCTCGGCCAGGGGAACCGCCCATCGACCAGACTCACCATGAACACAACCGGAAATTCCAGTCCCTTCGCTTTGTGTACGGTCAGCACGTGCACTGCCTCGGCCTCCAGATCGGGCGCAGCTGTGGCCGGATCATCACCCGCGGCGATCAGGGCATCGAGCCGATCAATGAATCGAGGCACTCTGTCGTGGACGAGAAGCGGCCCAGTATTCGCCACGATGTCGAAGAACCGCGCGATGTTCTGCATCCTCATCTCGGCCTGCGGAACCTCGGACCGGGCAAGCCGGTCCAGGTACCCGCTTCGCGTCAGGAAGTCATACAGAACGTGGCCGGTCCCCACGGTGCGAGAAGCTTCGACGTATGATCTTATTTCCTCTACCAATCGCTTCGCCAGCGCACGCGTCTCCTCATCGATCTCGCCCAGCTCGGGGACATCATCGAGATCCTTGAGAACGTAGAAGAGCGGCCGGTTCCGACGATCGGCGAACCTCATGATCTGTGTCAGCTCTAGCATAGGAAACTGGTATATCTCTGACGCTGCCAGGTAGAATAGGCTCACACTGTCATCGGGAGCCGCAACTGTCTTGAGAAACGAGATGAGGAGCCGGATTTCCTCCTGGCTATACAGCCCCTGGCTGCCCGAGAATCGCCACGGGATCTGGCACATGTTGAATGAGCGGAGGAACGGTTCGGCATCATTGTTGCTCCTCACGAGAACCGCAATGTCGCCGTATCGCCTCTTCCCGGAAGTCACCATCTCCGCGATGAGGCTGCTCACCTCGTCAGCCTCAGTAGAGAGCGTGTCGTAGTGGCGATGCTGCGGCGGCGCGGAATCTCTCTGCTGCGCTACGAGATGTTTATCGATCTTCTGCTGTACCTCGAGACGGTCAGGGTTGTTGTGACAGATGAGCCGATATGCGGCGTCAAGCACCGGTTGCGGTGAACGGTAGTTCTCCGTCAGCACGACCGTCGTCGCATCGGGATATGTCTCGGCGAACCCCAGAATATTGCTGACCGCCGCGCCGCGGAATTTGTAGATCGACTGGTCGTCGTCCCCCACGACCGCGAGGTTGCGGTGCTGCCCGGCGAGCAGCTTGACGAGTTCAAACTGCGCGATATTCGTATCCTGGAACTCATCGACGAGGATGTAACGGAACCGTTCCTGGTATCGTGCCAGAACCGCCGGTCGCTCACGAAAGAGCTTGAGAGTGAGCATGACTTGATCGCCGAAATCGATGAACCCGTGTTCTGCCTTGAGCGCCTGGTATACGGCATAGGACTGGGCGATCTCCATCTGCTGGCTGGCGAGATCCTCAAGTTCTCTGTTGTCGGGATCCGCTTTAGATCGTGATCCGACAACGTGGGCGTGGGCGATATACTCCTGCGGACTGACGTCCTCATCCTTGGCCCGACTGAAGAGTGAGACGAGGGCGCCGACATAGCGTGCGGGGTTCCCGAGCGGGCGGTAGTAGTCGAGCGGGAACGCGAACAGGTGATCGAGAAGGAAGACGACCTGCTCAGCTCTGGTAAGCACCCGGAAATCGGGCGTCAGGCCGATCTCCAGCGCGTAGTCCTTGAGGATCCGGTTGCCGAATGCATGGAATGTACTGATCCATGTGGTGACGAGGCCATAGCGCACGAGCAGATCGACCCGCTCCTGCATCTCCCCCGCCGCCTTGTCCGTGAACGTCAGCGCAAGGATCTGGTCCGGGTGTACCTTCCGGACGTCGATCAAGTAGGCGATCCGTCTAGTGATGACAGTAGTCTTGCCCGTGCCAGCTCCTGCGATGACGAGTAGCGGACCCTCGGTGTGCTCTACAGCCTGGCGCTGGAGCGGACTGAGGTCATCCAACAGGCCGGCCGATCCTGACTGTCCTGCACCAGTTGTCATCGATCCGTCTTCTGATAAAGGGGCCACTAGGGGGCCGACCGGCATGAAGTGGAGACGCAATCGGCCGTGGCCGGACTGTGTCTAGTTGCCCGATGACCGTGTCGTATGGAGTGATGGTATGTCGGGGATCACCCGTCCCTCATCCGGAACCTGAGGACTGCGTCCTGAGGAGTGATGGTATGTCGGGGATCACCCGCCCTCATCTGGAGCCTGAGGACTGCACCCTAGGTAGGGAAGCTACGTCGAGGGCCCCCCGTCCCTCGTTGTGCGGTCCTGAGGGCCGCGCCGTATGGGGTACACTTCGTACAGGAGCTTGGTAGTGCCGCCACTTGCATCGTACAACTTGGCGTACTCGTCGATCTGGATATCATCGGTCCCCGTGGTCAGTCGGTACGGGCTCTCGTGCTTTCCCTGGTAGATGAGCCGAAGGCCGATGCGATCGACACCGATGCCGAGCGACTCGAACTGATAGCCGACACTCGTCTTCTTGATCTCCGCCCGCCTCGTCACCTCACGTTTCAACAGGTCCTCGATGTGCTGTGGAGGCAGGTTTTCGAGCCTCACGGACTTCACGTCACGGGCTGCGAACTCCTCGCAGTTGAGCAAGAAGTTGAGTAACGTTGCCCCATCGCAGAGGATCACCGATCGCGACGGATCCCGCGCTGTCGAGTAGACATTCGCTTCTCGCACGAGCTGGCCCGTCAGATCGGGATCGCCGAAAGCGTTGTAGTGGAATGTGAGGTCGCGGCCGGGCTGACCCGAGGCAATGCCGACTCCGATCTGGAATATCCGCTTGTACTCGGGCGGGAGCGAGGCGAAGGCGACGCCGGCGAAGCTGAGCTCACGCTTATCTACATCCTTGAACCAGTCCCCATAGTTCTGAATATTGACTGCAACGAACTCCTCAGCTCCAAGCACCATATCGCGGGCGCAGCGAAGAGCCCACTCTCCACTGCGTTCGGACGGCTCGATCCCCACCTCGTTCCGCTCACCAGTCGCCTGCCGCACTAGTTCCCCTGACCTCGTCTGCTTCATCTCATACGATGCATCGTACAGCTCCCTCGAGTTCCCACCGAACCAGAGTATCCCACCATCACCAGTGTCTTTCAGGACGAATGCGTTGTTTCGGCGCGCGATCTTCATCATCAGCCTGTTGAACTGTATCCTGATCTGACTCTCCTTGTCTGCATCGAACAGCTTCGCACCCATGAACGACGAACCACGAATGTCGTACACGATGACGGCGACAGTACGCGAGAAATGACGCACGAGCATCCCGCCCAACTGCTCTCTCTCCTCACTCGTCTCGGCCGGCTCCTTGACCTTCACCGCCACCTTTGCACCTGGCTCAGGCGTTCCCTCTCCATCGAGCGTCAGTCGATAGAAGAGATTGTTGTACTCCAGTGCCTCCCCTACGTAGCGCGCCTCGTCCATCATCGCCGATCCCGTCAACGTCTCGAGCCCGCGTATCGTGGGAGGCCAGAACTTGACCATCTCATCGAGGACCCGTGAGACGACGAACGGTGCAACGACCTCCTCCATCACATGTCGCCATCTATCGAGCAGCGTGCGGATATGGTATCTCTTTCTCCCCAGAAAATCTCGGTCCCCTCCAAGATTTTCGAGCAGCTGTATGTCCTGCTCGCACGAGACGACTGTAGCACGCAGAGCTCCCGAACTCCGATTGAGATCGGTCAGGTTCCGTAGTTCAAGACGAATTTCCTTCTGCGTGCTGGCGATCAGGTTCTCGAGCGATTTGAGCGTCTCCTCAGGGATGTTCTCGAACGACGACCCGACGGTCTGAAGGAGCATGCCAAATTGGTCAATGAAGGCCCCGAGATCAGACTCACGAGAACGGGCGCTGCCGAGAAGCAGCTCCCTGACGTCGGCAGCGGTGATGCGCTCCAGGCTTTCGGCGTTGGCGAGTGATCGCTTCGCCGTGTCCAGAGAGCGCCTCACGTTCTCCAACGATGCGAGCTCCTTCGCCAGCGACTCACCAAGCCATGTCGATCTCTGCCGCACCCTCTGCGCCAGGCTCTCGAGGGACCGGGACTCGTCGACAAATGCGAGCAACTCTTCGGCGTCGTGAAAGCCCTTCCGCAGCTCGTGCCGCAGACGCTTCCTCCCGTCGTCCAACTCCTGCGACAGCTCGGCAATTCGCTTTGTGCACTGCTCAGCCATGAGCCGACCGCGAACCTGCAGCTCCGTCTCTATCCGCTCCGCGGCCCTATCGGAGAGATCGACGAGTCGTGTCGACGAGACATTCGCCAGATCGGACCGTGAGGCGACGGTTGCTCTCTTGATGGACTCCAGCAAGTCCGCCTCCACTCGGTCGCGCAGGGTCTGGAAGAAAAGGGCTGATGTGCGTTCGAAGAGCAGCGCGGGGATCCCACACTGCCTGATCTCTCCGGCGATGGTCTGGATCTTGATATCTTCCAGAGGGATGGCCGTAATATAGGTCTTGCCGATGCTCTCTGCGATGAGTGCATCGTTCACAGGGAGCTTCGCGCAGACTGAACTCCTGATGTGGTGGAAGTACCCGTTGAGCTCACGTGAGAAACGACGTGTGATCTCTTCCCGCAGAGGAGCGGCCCAGCCTGGAGCCTGGCGCCACCAGGTTTGTGCTCCCTCAGCCAGGAGCTTGCGGCTGGTGATCTCCAACACAAGCGCCGAGCTCGGCTTCCGCTTGACCCATCGCTCATAGGCGCTCCGCATCGCGGGGGCGAACTCGCTCTGGAAGAACTGTCGCCAGCGTGAATAGCTCGCCTCACTCGGCTCATCGCTCACTGTGTCGAGCAACAGCTGAAGCAGGTTTGCCGCAGCCGTGTGGTGGAGGTCGCGGAATCGCCGCTCCACCTCGACATATATGATACCGTACGGCTCGTGCTCCCTGAGGACTTCGTATGAGGCATCGGAGAGTCGCCTGAGACGAGCAAACTCGCTAATACGTGCAAGGTGACGGCAGAAAGCTTCCTTCTGGCCAAACGTCTTGGACAGGCGCTTGGTGTACCTGCTGACCGACTCAGCAGCTCGCTCTATAGTGTCGAGAGTTGTAGTTCCTGCCTTCATGGAGTCGCACCATACTTGCGTTTGGCCCTAATGTGCTCCCGCGCTGTCTTCGTGAACTCATGCGTCCCATCTCCGCGAGAGACGAAGTAGAGATAGTCGGTTTCGGCCGGATAGAGCGCCGCATCAATAGAGGAGATCCCCGGGCTACAGATCGGTCCCGGAGGCAGACCGGGGCGGAGATAGGTGTTGTACGGAGACGGTGTGCGCAGATCGGCATACGTAAGTCTCTCTCTCCGCTCAGGAAGAATGAACGCGACCGTGGCGCACGATTCCAGGGGTCTCCTCAACCGGAGCCGGTTATGGAAGACACCTGAAATGAGTACACGTTCCTCCTCGCTCTTCGCCTCCCGTTCGATGAGGGAGGCGAGAGTGACAACCTGATGCACGCTCATACCCAGGGCGGCGGCGCGCTCATCCCGGGATGCCTCAAAGTGGTTCCAGAAGTTCTGCACCAGTTGCCGTAGAATCGTTCTCTCGTCCATCTGCCAGAAGATATTGTACGTATCAGGAAACAGATATCCCTCAAGGGATCCCGCGGGAACCCTCAGGCTGTCTGCGAGACGGGGGTCCCTGGCGAACGTCAGAAACCTGTCGCCGTCGATGCCCGCCCGCTCCGCCAGTAGCCGAGCGATCTGCGCGACCGTCAGCCCCTCAGGCAGTGTGACGCGCTCCTCTCCGGTCCGGCCGCGGGCCAGCACCTTAAGCACGTCCAGGTCGCGCATCTCCGGCCCCAGGCAGTACCGCCCGGCCTGGAGGCGGCGCTCATATCCACCCACCTTGCCCAGCAGCTTGAATGCCCAGGCGTTATCGACCAGCCCCTCCCGATCGAGCAGGCTGCCGATCTCATCGGCCGCAAGCCCTGGAGGTATAATGATCTCAACCTCGCTCAGGTCGTTAACATTCCTCGGCGGTGCAATGAACACCTCGTACATTCCAACCAGAAGTACGGACACCGTGAGGACGCCGAGGAATCCACCTATCAACCTCGATCCGGCTCGTCTCACCCGCTCTCGCTCTCGGCTGCTCATTCTTCCCTCGCCCGCCGGTCGAGATAGCTCTGAAGCAGCAGCACGGCGGATATCTCGTCGACTTTGCCCTTGGCGCGACTCGGTTCGATACCCATCTCCCGGAGCGACCTCTCAGCAGCGACAGAAGTGAGTCGTTCATCGTACAGCTCGACCGGAATCCGGAGATGCTTCCCCGCTTCTTCGGCAAATCGCTCAGCATCCAGCGCACGTTCTCCCCGATCCCCGGACAGCATGAGCGGGTGCCCGACGACGAGTCTCCCGACATCTTTGTCCCGGATGATCTTGCCGAGCCGCTTCAACAGTTCCTCTTCGTCTTGCGGCTCGAGCGTACCAAGGCCGGAGGCGATGACGCCGAGCGGATCACTGATCGCGAGGCCGCAGCGTTTGGTGCCGAGATCGACGGCTAGAACGCGCTCCTCCGTACCATCCAGCTCATCGAGATCGTCCTGCGCGCGCTCCATGACCTTGCGCCGCGACAGACGCTCATACCGCTTCTCATCATCCTTGACTCGAGTGAACGGCTTGATCTTCCAGACCCTCCTCCTCTGGAGCGCTCTTGTCACATCTGTCTTCTCTGAGTCTGATTTCTTTGCCATGAGACTAGGGCCCCTTCTTTTGCTACAGATCTCGGAATTTCAGCGAACGCACAGCCAGTGTCAATGGCATAGTCGTCGCAACTGCATTGATCGCGAGAAACAGCAGCGCGAAGATTCCGAAGGTTGACAAGGGCAGCGATCGGCCGAGCAGCTTCGCCATCGAGTAGATGTACGCAGGCCTCGCCAGGATGCTCACCGCAAGAGCCACGTAGGCCAGGCTCGCGATAGCTGCCAGGATGCCCCCAGGTCCGGACGCGATCTTCGAGGCGTTTCGCTCTCCCAACATGGGGAAGAGCGTGCCCAGACCTATCGAGACACTCGTCAGCGAGACGGCGAAGAAGAAGACAGCGATCGCCGAGATTACGATGATCAGTCCCTCCACTCCGAGCAACAGGTTCGAGCAGATCGCCAGAATCTCCACCAGCACAAGTGAAATCCCTCCGTTCAATAGGAACTTCTCTGTCAGAAATCTTTTTGCCGAAAGAGGGGAGGAGCGCAGGATCCAGAATGTGCGCGACTCCATACTCACTGCAGGGAAGACAAAACGGATAGCGAGCGTTGCCATGATGTATCCGGTGAATGCCAAGTTGACGAAGGCGATGACTGTCCGCCAGAAGATGCTATAGAAGTGCAAACGTGCGTCACGCAGACTGACGACGTATACACCGAGGAGAACGATGAGTATTGCTGCCTGGGCCCACTGACTCGGATCGCGCACGAAGAGCCGGATGTCTTTATCGAACAGGACCGACCCCACCTCGCGACAGAGGCGATCTACCACCCCCGGCGAGGCGGCTCTCTGAGGGCGGGACCCGCGCCGCTCTGATGAGGATTCGAGAGAGCGGGTCCATCCGGTGTAGTAGACCAGGGACGCCGTGGCGGCGGCAATTGCGATGGCCATAGCAGCTGAGCTGAAGAGGAGAAGGATGTGATACAGGCTTTCGCCAAACCATCCGCTCCTGGCGTTGACGGCCACGCGAACCATCCAGGTACTGGGAAGATAGGGCGACGACATGCCCTTGAGGCCGCTCAGGTACTGTTCGAGCCGAACGATGTCCTCGGTCTCTGCGATGCTGAACCCGTACGGTTGGACGACACGTACGAACAGAAAGAGCCCGATGACGACCAGGCCACCCAGAATGAGAACGATTTCCCTTCGCTTGAGCAACGGGAAAAACCTGGCAAGGACGAGCAGGCACGACGCTCCCAGGGCTCCGGGAATGAGTACGAACAGGAGCAGTCCGACCATCGCTACCGGATAGAACACCCACCCCGCCCTGCTCGCTATGCCGTAGGCGGCCACGAGAGGAACGCCGGCCAGCAGTGTCGCCCACGAGCTATAGACGGTATTCTCAACGAACTTGCCCATGAAGATCGCATTGACCTCAAGGGGGCGCGACATGAGGAACTCGAGCTCTTCCGACCGATAGAATGTCGATAGCGAGGCGATGACAGCGCTCATGAAGAGCATGGTGAGGAAGACGATGAAGGCAGCCGAGAAGATACGATCCACCAGGGCCGGGCCCACGGGCGGAGTGGCATAGAGGTAGAGGAAGATCCGATAGAAGAAGAAGAACGCGCCCGAAAAGAATATCGAGAGGACGACCACGTAGCTGATGTGCTGGATTACCGACCGGGGTCGTCGATCGAAAATGCGCTTCGCCGCCATGCTCACGGCGAGCCGCATCAGAGTCAGGAACTCGCTCATCATCCCCTCGTTGCAGGTCTCAACCTACTGATCGAGCAGGACACGTTCATTCCGCGATTCCGGTCTCAGCATCTCCCTCAACAAGGGAGGAAGCGCCATGTTGAGCCACCTTTCCACCTCACGCTGCGACTCCTCCGGGGAGGTCGTCAGTTCGAGATAGAGATCTTCGAGCGTCCGGTGCCGTTCTCGCGACAGGCGACGCAGTTCCGCGACCGTCCCCTGCGCGATCACACGACCTCGATCGATGATCCCGACCAGACTCGATATCTCCTCCGCGACTGCCAGAGTGTGGGTCGACATGAAGATCGCAGTGCCCATTCGGCTCTGATACTCCAGTATCCGCTTGACCAGGCGGATCGACTTCGGATCGAGTCCCACCATGGGTTCGTCGATCACGATGAGCTTCGGCTGGTGGAGCAGCGCGGCCGAGATCACGATCTTCTGTCTCATCCCGTGTGAGTATTCCTCGGCCCGGAAGTCGCCCCATGATCCAACCTGAAAGAGCTCGAATAACTCGCCAATACGCCGCTCGACGAGTGACGCATCCATACGATAGAGTCGACCCACAAAGCGAAGGAACTCGCGGCCGGTGAGGACATCATAGAGGAATGGGTTATCCGGCACGTAGCCAATGAGACGCTTCGCCCGCTCCGGTTCGTGCCGGATATCAATCCCGTTGACGAAGACGCGGCCGGCCGTGGGCTGCAGCAGCCCCGTGATCAGTTTGATGGTCGTCGTCTTCCCCGCTCCGTTCGGCCCGATGAAGCCGAATAGCGTCCCCGGCGGGAGCGACAAATCGAGCGAGTCAACGGCAACGGTATCTCCGAATCTCTTGGTCACATGTTTCAACTCTACGATGGGGACTTCTCTTGATGTATTCATCGGTAACGGTACTCCAGAATGTCGATGTCGAGCTGGCCGATCAGGCCGAGCAATTGCGGGAGCTGTTCCGCATCACCTTCGAGCAGGGCGATGTGGCTCGCATCGGCAACCTCTTGCCCGAAGGCTGCATCTATATCGACCCACTCGCCGACATAGACTCGATTCCAGGCATGATAGTAGAATGCCCCGTCCTGGTACACAACACCGAGGATGACCTTGGCCGGTATCCCGGCGGCGCGGGTCAGAGCAGCGAGAAGCACAGCATGTTCGTTACAGTCGCCCTCCAGAGTGTGGAGCACATCGAGCGCAGAAGGCATCGATGCAGTCGGAATCTTACGGACATGACGATGCACCCAGGTCGCCAATCGCTTCGATTTGGACCACGGGTCCAGAGCCGGCGTTGCCAGCCCCTGGGTCTTAGGATCCTGGGCGAGGATCGCCATCGTGCGCGCCACGATCTCGGGATGAGCCGCCTGAATCAGGGGAGTTGGCCTGAGAGCGTCCCCGTACAGAAGGATACTGTACTTCGCCTCCGGACCGTCCACGCTCGATGGTTGCGCCGCCGTGATTTCCACCACGCAGGGATCCTCGGAGAGGACCCGCTGTCTCCCCCGTTCGAGCTCAAGACGATCAGGATCGCACCCAGACATCTCTGCCTTAACATAGATGAGATCCCGGGGTACAGCAATAGTCTCATCGACGGGGACTGAGTAGAGTGTGAGGAGATCGACCGAACCGGTCTCAGGACCCCAGGCTACCGCGGATTCCGGTGACTCCCGCACCATCACCAGGCCCATGGGCGCCTCTTCCTTGAGGATCCGACCGAGATCGTCGAGCCAGACCGACTGGCTGATCCCGAGGAACCAGACATCCAGCTTAGTCGCGACGACCTCTTCTCCTTCGATGGAAAGTGGTTCGGTGCCGATCACTGTGACGCGAGCCTGCTCCTGAGTGAGCGTCATCGGATCGAAGAGCGGGAAGGCATACGTCTCCCCCGGGCGGAGGTCCTTCCCCCCGAGAAGGAGCTCCATGGAGGCGGGCAGAAAGGTCTCTTTGGGAAGGGTAAACGTCAGGTCTGATGTATCTCCTGCAGTTATGAGCGTAACGAACAGGCGTCCCCCCTCGACCCGCCCCTCTACCTCCAGCTGGTGATCCCCGCTCTTCATCTCAAAGGAGAGCGATTCGAGCGAGTAATCACCGCGCGCAACGCAATCCAGCTTAGTGGTGATCTCCTCGACCGTCCCCTGCACCGTGAGTCTCATCACCGATCGGTCGAATAGGCGCACCGTGCCATCAGGGCGTCTCTCGCTCGAGGTGACGGCATGCCCGATCTTCTTACCCCTGAGATAGACCCCCATCCATCTCGTCTCTCTGCCGATGCCCTCGAATACCCCGGGAGGACGCTCCGGCATCATAGACGGGACACCTGATCTCATCCGCTGGACGAGAGTCCCCATCATCAGTATCCAGAATACTGCGACGATACTGAAAACGGGCCAGAGAATGGAACGCCGTGCAGGCATGATTGTCTTTCTCGCGTCCGCGTGGCCGTCAGCCACTTGCGGCGGCTCATCTCGCCGCACATCTCGGTCGAGAACCCGCACCCATGCTGGGCTCAACACTCCGCCGACCGATGGCGCCCGGAGCTCTTCTGTGAGCGAGCTCATCAGGCGACAGGGATTAATCGCGCCGGGCGGCCTGTCGCGCTACGCGCCCGACCGAGCCACGCCGCCTGCCGACCCACGCCGCCTGCTGAGCCACGCGCCCGACCGCGCCACTCGGGCGCGTCGAACGCCAGCGCTCATCGAGCCGAGCTTTGTCGAGCCAGAGGGCCAGGTACAGATAAGGGCCCAGCACAATATGCAGTGGGCCCCCCAATTTTACTCCTGCTGTGTGAGCATGTCAAACCAGGTCTGCGCGATTCTCCGCCAGTCCGCCAACCCAGACTCCCCCCACCTGCCTACATAAATATAGCCAATATCGCTACGCTGTCAAGTCGCAAAAACGCCCGAACGGCAAGAACCCCGAAGATGGAGTGCCGCGGGAGACAAGCCCCGAGAAGGCCACCGGGGTAGCCAGACATCCCACAGCCACCCGGAGGTCGGCTCAAGAGTGGCTGGGAGGTGTAGGGAAGCCCTCGGGGCATGAGGCCATAATCCTCAGCCCGGATTCTACATCCCCGCCCCGGCCCTGTCAATAGACATCACGCCAAACCGCCGGCAGAGCAACCTCCCGGCGGAATGCATCTATGCTGCGGGGACATCCGTGTGCTAGAACGTCGAGACGATGCGCAGCTCCGCCCCCTCGAGCTTTGGCTCGAACCGGCACATACCGGAGGAGCAGATGAACCGGCTCCGTCTCGTGCCCACGCTCAGAGAGACGTCATGTCGTCGTGCGAACTTGAGCCCGAGCGACCCCATCAGCCAGAAGTCCTTATCGGTGACGGGGTCCTTTTCCGAGGTCCTCTCTGCCTGCAGACTGAACATGAGGATGCTGCAACAGCTGAACCCTACCACGCCGTACTGATCAGTCACATCCCCGTAGGCAGATTCCGTCAGCTGATGTTCGTATATGAGCGATATACTCCTCTCATCCGTGATCCTGAAGTCCAGTTCGCCTGCTCCCGTATAGCGATAGACCGCGTTGGCCTCATCGCGGCCGGAAGGGATCTCTCGACTCCTGGCCCCCGCAAGGATCGTGAACAGACGGTCTCCGATATCCTGACGGATCTCCAGGTACTGTTCGTGGAACGGAGCATCACCCGAATGCTGTGCCGTATAGCTGTCGCTCCCGATAATAGTCGTCGAGAATGACGGCGAGTAGGTCGCCTCCACCTGGAATCCCTGCTCGTCGTCCGGCTGGACGACCCTCGGATGACGCGCCAGGAGGTTGACACTATGGTCTCTCAGCGCAGCAGGAGGATTGTGATATGCGAATTCGAAGTCGTCATAGTCCTTGTATTCCGCCACCACCCCCAGCTTGGGTACTGACAGAGTCGTCGAGAGGTAGAACCCGGAACCTTCGAACTCGTGGAACCCGTCGCGCGTGGCGAATTCCGCGTACACGCCCAATGGGCCATGCGACACGTCGCTCCTGATCCCGCCCATCTCGGTGCGATCCGTGTAGCTCCGATTGCTCATCGCGTATGCCGCCCCCAGCTTAACACCAGGCAGCAGGGTAGCTTCGACATCTCCGCCCCGCACGAAGTCGTCGCCACTCCTGCCCGTGATGCCGGTCATCTTCAGGTCCATGAAGTCCTCAAGTCTGGCCTCGAGCGCGACCCCATCGAGCGACGTCTCTTGCCGGATCTCCCGATCCTCAAACACCCGCAGCACCAGCCCTCTTCCGAAGGTCTCGTAGTAGTTTCCCGCCCGGAGCGTCAGCCAATCGCGACGGAATTCTGCGAATCGCTGACTGAATCCCGCAGACTCGTTTGCACCCCGCGCCGATGTCTCATACATCTGATAGCGAAACCCTGCGGTCACCTCACCCATGTCGATCGACACGTCGAACCAGTTCTCCAGTTCATCGAGCGTGTCCTCGACATCGCGTGAGAAGATCATCTCGTTGCTGCCGCGGATCGACCTGAGCGAAATCCCCTCGCTCCCGCGCGGAGGTGCCGGTTCCCCGCCTGCCGGCCGTGCGAGCACTGAGACGGCGATCGCCACAAGGAGCAGAGAGATCGTGCGCCGACAGAACGGACAGGCCTCCTTGACGCTACGTCTACTCGCCACTCGTCTCCTCTCCCGTTTCATTGGCCACCCCCTCCTCAATCAGGGCCGCTATCTCTCTCTCCATGATCTTCTCATCGCCCAGCTGAAACCCTATGTGCACCGACCGGATCCGCCCCTCCCTATCGATGAGAACGGAGTACGGGATTGCAGGAACATTCAGATCGTAGTACAGCTCCTTCTCCGGGTCGAGCAGGACTTCAAAGCCATATCCCCGACTCTGGACGTAGCTCTTCACCCGACTTATCGACTCAGGAGTGTCGATATTGACAGTCACTACCGCGAACCCATCTTTCCCACGCTTGTTATTGAAATCATTGAGGTAGTCGAGCTCCCTCAGGCACGGCCGACACCAGAGTGCCCAGAAATCGATGAGAACGACCCCATCTTCGAGCAGATCATCGAGCGACACCCGCTCACCATCGACATTCTCCATCGTGAAGTCAGAGACGACACATGCATCCGCTGCGTCTATCAACTCCACCTTCGGGTTGTCTTCTTCGCCGTCGCCGGGCTCGCCTGCTACGACCCATCCTGCCGCGAACGTAAGAAGAACCCCCAGCACTGCCGCACCGCTGATAGTACGCCTCCACCCAACGTCCACCTGCAACCTTTTGCCGCTGGCTAACATCGAACCCTCCTTGCGAACCACCCATGTTTGTCCATTCGGGGCGTCACCCTGGAGCCACGATTCTCACACAACAAGTCCTGTGTCGACGCGCATCACATCCCTGATTGCCTATGTTCCTATCATCTGACCCCACGGAAGGCACGTGCTATGTGAGCTCACTGTGAAGAGTGGACCCTTTCTCATGGAGGCCATCACGTGACTGCCGGAAAAGCCTCGATCTGCTGCCTCACAGGGCCATATGATACTATCTCAGCACGACAACCTTGCGTGTCGCAGACTCGTCTCCAACCTCGAGCCGATAGAAGTAGATCCCCGGTGCAACCGCGCGGCCGGAGTCACCGCGCCGATCCCAGGTTACAACGTGGTCACCCGGCGCCTCAGTCCGATCGACAAGAGTGCGCACCACCTGCCCCAGGACGTTGTACACCTTCAGCGTAACCGGCTGCCCGGATGCGGTCTCACCTGCTGCCGCTGACGCCCCGGGCACGACATAGCGGATCGCTGCCGACCCGCGCAGAGGATTGGGATAACTCTGCCCCAGCCAGAAGACAGCATCCCTCTGGATGGCATCGTCATCGCCGTCGCTCACTCCTACCACCGGCATGCCGAACCAGTTGAGTACTCTCGCCATCACCTCGTGGCGATGGCTGGACGTCGGGACCTGGTCATTGATCCACTCGAACCCGAATCCGAAGAAGACGACCTTGTACGCACCCTCATACCTCACGGCCGCGGCGCCGCCCGAAGAATAGGTGAGTACGCTATCCGCACCGACCGGAGAGATGATGTCCATCGACGTCTGCGTATCGTCGATGACGAGCAGACCGTCTCCGATCGTGTCACCCGGCACGCCCTCCATGTAGTAATCGGGCGAGTTCGGATCGATGAGCGCGGTGTGCAGATAGTCCGAGAGGAAGTTGGACCCATCCAGATCCTCAGCCACGTTCTCTCCCGTGATGAAGAGCTTACCTCCGCCATCGAGGAAGTTGCTCAACGCAGTGATGTCGTCCGGTGTGAGTGTGTTCTCGGTCGCATCGCCCGTGTACCAGATGACGACTTCAGCATTCAGGAGCCAATCCTCCGGGCATCCCTGGGTCGCGACCTCCCAGATCTCCACAAACAGCCCAAACGAGTCGCCGAGTACCGCCTGGTACCGATGTTCGTACTCGTCGCCCTCGTCGTCGTCGACGACCATGATGGCGGGGTGGCCGATGATGACCTCTAGCGTATGTTCGCTCACGAAGCTCGGAGGCGTCGACGTGATCTCGACCGTGAACTCGGCCATATGCGGATCGCTCGCACCGATCTCCACTACAAACGGATCGAGCGAGTTATCGACCGAACCCCCGATCGGGATGTCGGGGAATGTGGCAATCGAGTCAGTGATCGTGATCGTCGGGTCGTCGGTTCGCAGCACGGCCGAGACATTCGTGGCCCCTGTCCACGTCGCGTCGTTGTCGAGGATGACGATGAAATTGATCGTCTCACCCGGCTCGGCGCGCCCGTCGCCGTCGCCGACTGCCTCGTCGATCATGTGATCAGATGCCGAGACCAGTCCGACCCGCCCGTCACCGAGCGCTACTGCCGTGGCAACAACTGTCTGCGCGACGTCCTGGCAATACGTCATATCGAGATAGTGGAGCGAGTCATGGTTCGAGTGCCAGCCGAAGTAGTTGAAGTCGTTCTCGATGAGCATGAGCGCATCGAAGCCGTTCGCAATGAACGGCCAGTGGTCGCTGTTCGCGCCGGCTGGTCCTGCCAGAGGGATGGCGTCCGTGTACTCGAGGGCCATCGCCTCGCAGAGCTCTCCGAAGACCTCGGCTGTCGGGCCGACGCCCATGTCGACATATCTGGGCCCGCTCACATAGCGACCGGTCATGTCCATATTGAGCATCAGAACGATGTCCATGCCCATACCCGCTGCCCAGGAGGCGTAGTGCCAGCTCCCGAACAGGCCCTGCTCCTCGGCACTGAAGGCGATGAAGACGACAGAGGTGCCGATATCCTCATCGGCGAGTGCCCTGGCGATCTCCATGGTCGAGGCTGCACCAGTCGCGTTGTCGTCGGCCCCGGGCGCAAACTCCCACGGACCAGGTTCCCACCCATAGGTGACCGAGTCGTAGTGACCTCCAATGACGATGTACTTGGTCGGGTAGAGGGTGCCGGACTTGACGGCCACGACATCGACGGCCCAGCTCGACCACGGATTGTAGTTCACCCAGAACGAGTCGAGTTCGACATCGACATACCCGTAGCTGAGGAATTTATCCTGAATCCACTGAGCCGAGGCCCAGCACGAGTCGGTAGGGGTGTACCTCGTCTGGTAGTCCTGCATCCGCTGGATATACGCCTCGATGGTATCGGCAGAGATCTCCCCGACCAGACGCGCTATCAGCGTGTCGCTCTCCAGGGGCCCGAACTGCTCGATCCTGCCGAGCCGCTCAACGTGGCGCGGCGGCCACGGCAGCGGCTGCTGGAAGATCCGGGCGAACATGAATCCGGCCTCCCCGAATTCCTCGACGAGTCCGTCTTGCACCTTCACCACTGCCTCGCGCTCCGTGCGGTACAGCACCAGTCCCACCGCAGGCAGCACCCCGAGTGGCTCACCCTGCGGGCGCGAGATGACATAGTACGGCTCACTCCACGGAACGAGGTCGAGAACCTCGACCTCGTTCCCGCGCTCCCGGATCCTCTCCGCCGTACCTTCATCGGCGCCGACAAGAAGATATTCCAGGGTCCAGTAGTAGATCTCCACCGGCTCGTCGGCCAGCCAGCCGAGGGAGCCGATTCCGTCTTCCCCAACTTCGATCGAAGCGAGCATCCCCGTACCTGCCGAAACGGTCGCAGCACCGAGGATGGCGATCGCCGTCACTGATGCGACCAGCACCACCGGCAACGCTCTGACATGCCGCGCCTTCACCTTGGTGTGAGCATGCACCGTTTCGAATACTGCGCTCACCCATGACCGTCGCATAGCCTCTCTCCCTTTCCTGTAAACCACCTCAGACAACCAACACAACTCCCGGACCGCTGAGTCCTATCCGCCGCGCCACGTCGGCAGGTAGACGATTCCCTTTGCTTTCGTTCTGCTCCCGGAGGAACACCAATTCGTCCAACTCCAACATGAATGTCGATTATATCGTCCGCCGGCTCCCCTGCGTCACTTGAGCCGAACCATCTTCCGGACTGATCTCTCCCCGCGCGCATCGAGCCTCATGAAATAAACACCGGAAGAGACCGTCTCTCCCCGCTCATCCCTGCCGTCCCAGCCCACGGCATACCGGCCATCCTCCTGCGGCTCATCGACGAGGAGTCGCACACGCTGCCCCTGTATGTTATAGATCGCAAGCTTCACATGAGCGTCCCGATATGAGGCATCGCGCCCCCCGCCGGAGCCGTCCCACACGCCTCGGGCCGACAGATAGCCCTCTCCTCCGCCGAGGACATAGCTGAGCGATGTCATCTCGGCGAAGGGATTCGGGTAGTTCTGATGGACAAGGCAGAGCGGCAGCGCCGATTCCGGCCCAACAGGCTCTCCTCCTGACACCTCCACGGGAAGGCCGAGCCAGCCCAGGGCCTTCGACAGCACCTGGTGCCGGTGCAGGACGAGAGGAGACGATTCGTCCGCACCCTCAACGCCGAACGCGAAGTAGATGACTCTGTACTCCCCCTCATAGGTGATACCGGCTACGCCCCCATTCTGGTAGACGAGGACCGAATCGGCGTCTTCGGTAGCGCTCACCACGTCCATCGACTGCTGGGCCTGATTGATGATGATCCCACCCCCCCAGACCGGATCGCCCGCCACGCCGAAGATGGCGATATCACTCGTCGCCGAATCGACGAACGTGGCATGGATGTAGTCATGATAGAACGGCTCATCCCCGATATCCTAGTCATGATAGAACGGCTCATCCCCGATATCCTGGCCGATGTTCTGGCCGGCGAGGAACAGCTTCCCCCCTCCGTCGAGAAAGGCACCGAGGTGCTCGCGATCATCTGCAGTGAGCGTCTGGGTCGAGTCATCGCCCGTGAACCAGACGACGAGCTCGGAGTTGAGAAGCCACTCCATCGGACTCCCCTGCTCGGCGACTTCCCACTGCTCGAAGAAGAGATCGAGGCTCTCGGCCATAATGTCGGAGTATGACGTCTCGCACGTCGCCCCATCGTCATCATCAACGACCAGGATCTGCGGATGACCTATGACGAGAGAGAATGTGTCATCCGCCGCATACCCCCCCGGTTCAGCCTCTATTCGGAGCGTAAACACGGCCCGGTGAGGAACGAGGTAGTCTGCGACCGAGAGGGTGATCGGGGACCCCGCGTTGTCGACCGTATCCCCTGCCGCGACAGCCCCGAAGTCAGCCGTGGAATCGACGAGCGTGAGCGACGCATCGGCCTCCCGAAGTGTGGCAGTGACGGCCGTCGCATCGAGCCAGGGCTCACTGTTAATAAGGCTCAGTATGAGCTCAACTTCCTCGCCCTCTTCCGCCCTCCCGTCGCCGTCGCCCATCGGATCGAGAAGAGCCACATCCACGATACTCAGGTTGGGAACATCCGCCGGCACGGGCCACTTCCCGGCCTGGAGCACCTCCTTTGTAGAATCATCCCTCTGGACGAAGACAACGACCTCGAGGTTCTCGATATCCCACTCCTCGTCTACCGGAAAGGTCCGGCTCTCGTAGATCGTATCCCCGAGCCCGATCTCGAGTTCAACACCTTCCGCGTCAGGCACCATGTCGCGCATCGCCTGGTCATACCAGTGCGGTCCTGTCGGCGAGGCGACATAGACATCGGACTCCGTAAGGACATACCGTATGCGAAGAGGCCCCTCCAGGTCGAGCGGTTCTTCCGTCCCGACGAGCACGACATCGACATCGATGCCGCCGCTCGGCATGACCTCTCCTACCAGCTCGAGCGGGCTCCCAACAGTATCACGCGCCGCGATCAGCTCCTCCCACGGCCCGCTGAACTCCCCATCGATCAGGCCGTCGATGAACAGACGAGGCACGTAATGCGCAGTATCTGGCTGATAATAGCGCGTCCTGACCGTGTTTTCCTCGATGTTGGCCAGATAGAACGGATCATTCGCGCTCGGCCACCAGGTGTGGTACCTGACGACCGCGAAGACCGAGTCGAGTGAAACAATGACGTCGTCCAACACCCTGTTGGCGGTAGTGCAACCCGTTCACGCATAGTTGGTGAAGAGCTCGGCCAGAACGACTCGGTCGGCTGCAGCCGCGTCCGACGCCCCGACTGTACAGACGGCCAGCGCAACAAGGCCGGCGACCAGCGGGCCTCGGGCACCGCTCGCTGCAGCAAAGCTCCAACGTGATATCTTCAGCCAACCTCGGTCCATCGATGCGCCCACTTCCTTCAGGATCGGTTCTGTCGCCGTTCGGCTCCGCAAATCGGCAGCCCATCAGCCAAAAGCGGCCTCCGCTCCCCACAGCGTCGGTTCGGCCGCTCCTGATGGATAGACTAGTACTATATCCGAAATCGACCCGCGATGTCAATGGTTTTCGCCGCTCCCGCAGGCCGGACCCCCGCCGCCACTGCCCCCAGGACCTGTGTTTCCCCGTTGTCCAGCCCATGTGCCCAGCCCATATGCCGGGCGCCGCGAAGTCCCGGCGCGACTCGATCTGCTCACTCCATCAGGCGACGAGCTCCATCTCCCCCACCCTCCCCTCGACCACCTCTCCTATTGTCACTGCCGCATGGACATCTCGCGCCCGCAACTCGTCCAGCAGGTCCTGTTCCCGCTCCGGCGGGACCGCGATGAGAAGGCCACCTGACGTCTGGGCATCGGCGAGGAGCACGACATCGATCTCGGATATCCCCTCTCCTATTTTCAGATAGGGCATTACGTAGAGCCTGTTCGCCTCCGACCCTCCGGGCACAGAACCCTGTTCCGCACACTCCCTCGCGCCTGAGATGAGCGGTATGGCGTTCATGAAGAATCGGAGACCCACGCCGCTCACAAGGGCCATCTCGTGAGCATGCCCCAGCAGTCCGAATCCAGTGATATCAGTGCATGCATCGACGCCGACTGCACACATCGCCTCTGAGGCAGACCGGTTGAGCTCGAGCATCATGGCTATCACCCTCTCGCCCGCTCCTTCAGGAGCCTGGTCTGTTCTCATCGCGGTGGTGATGACGCCGGAGCCGAGCGGCTTGGTAAGGACGAGCTTGTCGCCGGGCCTTACCCCGGCGCTCGTCACCATCTCCTCCGCTTCTACTATCCCGGTAACGGAGAGCCCGTACTTGGGTTCGGCATCCTCAATGGTATGTCCCCCGAGCAGGGCCACCCCGGCCCTGGCCAGCACCTCAGCTCCACCCCTCAGGATCGCGCCGAGGATCGCCAGATCGAGTGTCTTCACCGGGAAACAGACGATATTGAGTGCGGTCTTCGGCACCCCTCCCATGGCATAGACATCGCTCAGCGCGTTCACGGCCGCGACCCGGCCGAACGTGTATGGATCGTCGACGATCGGCGTGAAGAAGTCGACGGTCTGAACGAGCATCGTCCCGTCGTCGAGCTCGTACACGCCGGCATCATCGACCATATCGAAACTGACGATGACGTGCGGATCGTCCGAAGTAGGCATGTCGTGCAGAACCTGCACGAGGTCTTGTAGACCTACTTTCGATGCTCACCCCGCACACGTGACGAGCTGAGTGAGGCGCACTCGGGACATTACGCCCTCCGTTTCTGCTGATCCATGGTCTTCACCGTTCCGATATCTGTCTGATACCCATCGGATACCTGTCAGATGCGTGCCACTGCCCTTTGCCGCCCCGCAGGGCCTCCTGTCCCCCGGAGCGGGGGCTCATTTCCAGTCAGAATGGCGGAAGCGTGTAGGAATCGAACCTACCATCCCGGCACCGACCGGGACAACTGGATTTGAAGTCCAGCAGGGACACCAGCCCCTATCCGCTTCCGCTCACGTTCTCAGATAATGAACAATCTCCTGCCCCACTTAGGTTTCCGGTTGGCCCCAAGAATACATCATCCCCTCTGTCCTGTCCACCAGGAATTCGGGGATCCATTAGTTCGGGCAAATGCCGGAGATACTCACTGTTCAGGTCTCGAGGCCACGTTTAAGGGGCCCGCTCTTCTCAGT
>LJUI01000104.1 GCA_001303705.1 candidate division TA06 bacterium SM23_40 | reverse complement strand
TTCCCTGGCGATGATGGCGTCTGGCTTCTCTTCGAGGCGTGCCTGGTTCACCCGTGCGCACACGGCGAGATAGTCCGCTGCCTGGTCGAGGATCTGCTGTTGCGGCACGACGGAACGGGTGAGCTCGGAGTGCGGGGCCGTTTCAGCGCGATAGGCGCCATGGGCGGGGAGACGAGTCCCTGAGATGAGGACGGCGAGGCTGACAAGGACAAGGCAGAGATGCACGTGGGGTTTCATTTCGTTCGCTCCTTGTGGTCCATGACGGTAAGCCGTTGCTGCTCCTGATGGTAGCGAAGTGATCGAAGATCGGCGGCGATTGTGGGAGAAAAGAGACCCCGGGTTGCGGACCGGATATGTTGCCGCTCGTGCCCGGGGACCCACATGTTGGATCGTAGCACAACGCTCAATGGGTGTCAAGGATCAGTTTTGACTCGTGCAGTCTTAGGGGGCAGATCGGCGGATAGTCTCTCACGCTCCTCCTGTTTCATCGTGTAGCAGTGCTCTGGTCCGGGGAATCTGTCTTCTTTGACATCTCGTCTGAATTCCTGAAATGCCTCGGTGACCGTCTCGGCCAGATCGACATAGCGCTTGGCGAATTTCGGGGCGAAGAACTCGAACAGGCCCAGCATATCGTGCATAACGAGTATCTGTCCGTCGCAGTGCGGTCCGGCCCCCACGCCGAGTGTCGGGATCGTCACGGAGTCAGTTACGAGTTTGCCAACCTCACTCGGGACACACTCGAGGACGATGCAGAAGACGCCCGCATCTTCGAGCATCTTGGCCTCGTCCAGGAGCCGCTTGGCCGCGCGGGCGGTCTTCCCCTGCACACGGTACCCGCCGAGCAGGCTGAGGGATTGCGGGGTGAGGCCGAGATGGCCCATTACCGGTATGCCCGCCCGGATGATGGCCCGTATCCGATCGAGCATCTGTTCCCCTCCTTCAACCTTGACTGCGTCGGTGAGGGCCTCCTGCATGAACCGGCCTGCGTTCCGGATGGCTTCTTCGTCCGAAACCTGGTAAGAGAGATACGGCATGTCTCCCACGACGAATGTCCGCTCCACGGCCCTTGTCACCGCCCTGGCATGGCTGATCATTTCGTCCATGGTAACCGGGAGGGTCGATTCATGTCCGAGGACTGTCATGGCGAGGCTGTCCCCCACGAGGATCATGTCGATCCCTGCCCTGTCGACGAGGCGGGCCATGGGATAGTCGTAGGCGGTCAGCAGGGTGATCTTCTCACCCCGTTTCTTCATCTTCGCCAGTTCAGGTATTGTGACTTTCTCGGGTGACACGTCCGCGGCTCCTCCTCTATCGACAGATGCTCAGTCATCGCTTCCTATTTGGCTCTGAGCGAGTGCGAGCAGCGCTCCGGTATCGCCTACCTTCGAAAGGAGTTCGATGGCCTTCTGGACCTGGACGTCATCCTTGAGGGCGACGTCATACCAGCCCTCCGTCCCCCAGAGGTCATTCGCGATGTTGCGTTCGATCTCCTGCTTGATGAGGTCGAGATGCTCAGCGAACTTGGATTCTTCGAAGGTATATTCTTTCTCAGCGAGGAATGCTTTAAACTCGCTCACCATACCTCGGTCTACTCTGAATCCACGATCGATGTCCCTATGGGCAGCCGTATATTTGACGGCAAACTCGAAGAAAGCCGAGTGGCGCAGGAAGTCCTGCACGATCATTGGCAGATCGGGGAACCGAACGATGACATCAGGTGTGATTCCGCCTCCGCCGTAGACCACACGCTCCAACCCACCTACAGTATGGAAGGTCTCGGTCGTATCGACGGCAATGGACTCGGCTTGCGCTGCGCCCTCGTCTTCCTCTTCTGATAGACGTTCGGCGTCGTCAATGCACCTTCCCGATGGCGTATGGTATTTGGCTGTCGTGAGCTTGAGCGCACTCTCGTGACTGAGCGGGATCACGGACTGGACTGATCCCTTGCCGAAGGTGCGTGTCCCCACAACTAGGCCTCTGTCCCAATCCTGGATCGCGCCGGCCACGATCTCAGATGCGCTGGCGCTGCCGCCGTTGACAACTACGGCGAGGAGCAAATCACCATATTCGCTATCCGATCTGGCCATGAACTTCTGATTCGACTCTCTTGTGCGACCCTTGGTAGAGACGATAAGTTCATCTTTGTCGAGGAAGGTATCCGCGATATCGACTGCTCCCCGCAGCATCCCGCCGGAGTTGTTCCGGAGATCGAGTACCAATCCCCGGGCTCCCTGCGCTTTGAGTTCCGATATGGCGTTTTCGAGTTCTCTGCTCGATTGCCTAGAAAATGTTGCGAGACGTGCGTACCCGATATCAGCGGTGAGCATGGCATGGTACGGCACGCTCTCGATGTTGATCGTCGCCCGGGTGATCGTGATGTCGAACGGCGTGTCCACACCCTCACGCCTTATGGTGATCGTAACCCTGGTCCCGGCCGGGCCGCGTAGCTGGCGCACCGCATCTCGCAGTGCCAGGCCATCTGTGGAGACTCCTTCGATCTCGATGATCTGATCCCCCGGCTGAATGCCCATGGAATAGGCAGGTGTCCCCTCGATGGGAGAAATGACCGTAAGAACATCATTCCTGATGCCGATCGTTATTCCGAGCCCGCCGAAGCTGCCCTCAGTCCCGATCTGGAGTTCTCTGTACTCCTCCGGATCGAGGAATTGGGTGTGGGGATCCAGTTCGTCGAGCATGCCGGCGATGGCGGCTCTGATCAGTTGCCGCGAGTCGATCTGCTCGACGTGTTTGGTCTTGATGTTCGAAAGCACTTCGCTGAAGAGGGTGAGATCGTAATAGATCTCATCTCTCGCTCCGTGTCCCGGCGTGATCAGCGACCAGCCGAGGAGCAAGGTGGCAACAAGGGCAAGTATCCCCACCACCGGTAGTGTACGACCCCTCATCTTTCTTCTCCCTTCCTGATATGGCCGGCGGGCGGCTGCGAGCGAAATGGAGCCGCGGCTTCCCGCTGCAGGCTATCGCCAGTACGGACATGTCTCGAACGCAGTGGTGAATCAACGTGAGGTCGATAGATATTTAATCTGTATCCGGTAGGAACCCCCGGTCGCGAAGGAATTGCTCAACTATGCCGATGATCTCTTGCGCTATATGATCGATCTCTTTTGCACCATCGACGATTTTGACTCGTTCCGGATCTTGTTGTGCAATCCGGAGATACTCCTGCCGCACCTTCTTCTGAAATGTGAGACCTTCTCGTTCGATTCGATCCTCGCCTCTCCCGGCGTGCGTTGCCCGCTCCGTGCTCTCGTCCGGCGGCACGTCGATGATAATCGTCAGGTCGGGGACGATGCCGGAGGTGGCGATGGTGTTAATCGGTTCGATAACGTTTTTGTCGATTCCTCTACCTGCCCCCTGATATGCGAACGTGGCATCAGAGAAGCGTTCGCAGACGACGATCGAGCCCGCATCGAGGGCAGGAATGATGAGTTGAGAAGTGTGCTGTGCCCTGTTGGCCATGTACAGGAAGAGCTCTGTCTTGGGGGACATTGGCGCGTGATCTGGATTGAGGAGAATGGTGCGGATTTCTTCACCGATCTCCGTGCCCCCGGGCTCTCTCGAGAAGACGCAGGGAATGTCGGCCTTCTCCAGCCACTCTACCAGTCTGCGCGCCTGGGTCGTCTTCCCGCTCCAATCGCCTCCCTCAAATGTGATCAGTGCCCCTCTCGGCAGTCGAGAACCGCTCATCGCCTCTTTTTGCCTCCGGCGCGTGCTCGCCTCTTTCCCTTTGCAGTCTTCGGTTTCGTCGCCGCCCGGGTTGTCTTCTTTCTGGATGGCTTCGTTCGGTACCGGGAAATGTACTGCTCTACCTTGAGACGGGCCTCTTCGTCGGTATACTGGACTGGAGGCGACTTCATGAAGTAACTCGAAGGCTCCTTGAGTCCCCCGCTGAGCCCATGATCGAGCGCGAGTTTGCAACATCGGATGGCATCGATGACCACGCCGGCGGAGTTAGGGGAGTCCCACACCTCCAGTTTCATCTCGATGTTGAGCGGAACATCGCCGAACGATTTTCCCTCGAGGCGAATATAGGCCCACTTGCGGTCGAGGAGCCAGGCGACGTAGTCCGAGGGGCCGATGTGGATATTCGACTCCCCGATATCATAGGGAAGCTGAGAGGTCACGGCACTCGTTTTCGATATCTTCTTCGATTCGAGTCTCGATCGCTCGAGCATGTTGAGGAAATCGGTGTTGCCCCCGACATTGAGCTGGCTTGTCCGTTCGAGCCGCACCCCCCTGTTGATGAACAGGTTCGTCAGGACGCGGTGGAGAATCGTGGCGCCGACCTGGGACTTGATATCGTCCCCGATGACAGGGAGGCCGGCCTTGCTGAATCGACGCCGCCAATACTGCTCCCTGGCGATGAAGACCGGAATACAGTTAATGAAACCACAGCCGGCCTTGAGCACCTGTTCGACGTACCACTTCGTTGCTTCCTCACTACCCACGGGGAGGAAGTTGATGACCACGTCGGTCTTCGATTCCTTGAGTACCTGCACGATATCCACGGTGGAGCCAGGTGCCTTGGTGATGATCTGCGACAGGTAATGGCCAAGCCCGTCGTGCGTCATGCCCCGGAGCACCTTGATGCCCATCTTCGGCACATTGGCAAAGGTGTAGGTGTTGTTGGGCGTGGTGACGATCGCCTCGGCGAGGTCCTTGCCGACCTTGTTCTTGTCGATGTCGAAGGCACAGGAAAACTCAATGTCGCCGACGTGGTAGCCACCGAGATTGACGTGCATCAGCCCCGGGATGCTCTCGTCAGCTGGCGCCCGTCTGTAGTAGTACACGCCCTGGATCAGGGCTGAGGCACAATTTCCGACGCCGATGATGCCGACTCTCACCTTGGGCATCCTGGACCCCCCTCTCCTGGTATTGTCTTGTCTCTATGACGGTGGCCGGTTCTGTCGGTGTAAGGTCGACTCTACGTACTGCCTTGACCATGCTCTCCGGAACCGGCGGTGTCTCTCGTCTGGCGCCACACGTAATAGATGCGGTGTAGAGCCGTCAAATGCGTGAGAACTGCGACGGCGATGACGAATCCCAAGAAGAACCGCTCTCCCAGTAGACCGCCACAGACGAGGAGCAGCATTCGTTCTGGGCGCTCCATCAGGCCGGTTCGGCACTCGTATCCGATTCCTTCAGAACGGGCCCGCGCGTAGCTCACCATGTAACTCCCCACGAGGGCAGCTATGATGATGAGCACTTGCGGCCCGGGCAGATAGTACCATGCGATACCGAGGAAAACTACTGATTCCGAATATCGGTCTACCGTCGAGTCGAGGAACGCGCCAAACTTTGTTTCTCCATGCGTCTGACGAGCCACTTCGCCGTCGAGCGAGTCGAAGAGGCCCGAGATGAGGAGAACGATGGCCCCGACTCGGAACTCACCTATCCTGAAAGCCAGAGCACTGAAGATGCTAGCTACCAGACCGCAGGCCGTGAGCAAATTGGGCGGCAGGGACATGCGCATGGAGAAGTTGGTAAGGGGACGAAGAGATCTTCTCCATATGGTGCTTACTCTTCGTGAGAGCAACTCGCGACATCTCCCTTGTGCTGCCTCACATCCGACAGAGCCTGTTGGCGCGCACCTTCCAGGATTATGACGATTTCACCTCTGGCTGGTTCCGTCTGATAGTAAGCAGCCAGTTCGCTGAGAGAACCGCGACGGATCTCTTCGAAGACCTTGGTCAGCTCCCGGGCGACGGCAGCGCTCCGGTCACCTAAGATCTGAGCCATTAGAACGAGGGTCGACTTGAGGCGGTGCGGTGCTTCGTAGATGACCAGCGTGCGTGGCTCAGTTCGGAGTTCTTCCAGGCGTCTTCGCTTCCTCCCTGGGCGTGAAGGCAGAAATCCCTCGAATGCGAACCGGTCACAGGGCAGCCCGGAAGCGACGAGGGCGGCGATGGCGGCAGTCGGTCCGGGGATGGGCACGATGTCGATGCCCCTCTGTACGGCCATTCGTATCAGGTAGTATCCTGGATCCGATATCCCCGGTGTGCCGCCGTCGGAGACGAGCGCTACGCTCGACCCGGCAAGGATGGTCTGTACCAGTTTGGGTGCTCTGACCTCCTTATTGCGATCGCGATAGCTGAGTAGCCTGCGGCTCGCCCCATAGTGAGCGAGCAGGATCCTCGTCCTCCGTGTATCTTCTGCAGCGACAACATCGGCAGCGCGCAGGACGTCGAGCGCGCGGAATGTGACGTCCTTCAAGTTTCCGATCGGCGTGCTGACGATGTAAAGAGCGGGCGGGAGCCTCTCCTGTCCGGAATCGGTCACGACGGTCTACTCGAGGAGTTTTGAGAGCTTGGAATGCTCGGAGAACGTCGTCGACTTCAATGCGAACCGGAAGTCCTTGGTCGAGCGGGCGAATACCTCCTCGGCACGATCCCCGAGGACGGCGCGGAAGGCGTCGACGAGCAGGTCTGTCCAGGCCGCAAAGGCTCGTGACAGGTCGTCCGGCGAGGCCAGAGGTTCGCCGCTCACTGTCAAGTCCTTGTCGATGACGAAATCGGTGAGCAGGGAGAACTGCTTGGCGGCAGCCTCACGGGAGCTGTGAAGAGTTTTCTCGGCGAGTGCCGGACCGACCAGTGTGCCGTATTCTGCTATCATGGCATTGATCATCTTGAGGAATAGCGATATGAGCGCCGGCGTGGCCTGCTCGATGCGCTCGGGCGTCACCTCGAAGCCGCTAACCTTGATCGAACCGCCCTCGGAATCCTGCAACGCGAGGTATTTCTGCATGATCTCATCCGAGACCTCGTTGCCGGCCCGGCCCGCGAAGTAGCCGTGGGTTGGTTTGCCCTCTTCGAACCCGACGTAGGAAAGCTCGACGCCGCGTCGTAGCTCGACAAACCCGGAGAACTTCGTAGAAGTCAATTTCTCGAGAAAAGTATCCGGTGAGGTCTCCGCCACATCGATGTCCTTGAACATGGGCTTCGTGTTGAATGTCGCCAGGATCATAGCCAGTAGTTCATCGGGCACCTCATGGATGCTGACGGTACCGACCGGTGATTTCTTGGCTTTTTCAATGACCTCGCGAATGGGTACGATGTCTCGATCGTTTCTGGTGAATCTCGCGGCATTCACCGGTTCGCCCTGCCTCAGAAAAAGGAGCTCGGTGACGTCCGGATAGATGATGGTGATGAGGCCGCATATCTTGCTGGCACGCTCTACTTTGGCGTCGTGGAGTATGTTGTCGAAGTTCACGAACGACAGCTTGGCGTTCTGAAGATGTGGAGTTCCTTGGGGGAATCGCATTTGCGCGGAGCCTCCTCATTGGGCACAATGTAGGCCGCGACATTCGAGAGCCACCTCTCCTGTGTCGGCCAGTACCCTTCTTTATCCTCTTTTTCCGGCGCTATGTCAAGTCGTTTTTGTATGTTCGGGGGAGGAATCTCGAGAGCGGCCGCTTCGCCTAAGAGGCGGTGGCGACCGGTGTTTGGGGGGGAGGTGCCGTGTCGAAAGGGCCCACCGAGGGGGTCAGGTCCGGTTCATCTACATGGAAGGGAGTCGGCATTGGGAGGGGAGCGGGCCGTCGGCGGCTCTCAGGACACACAGTGGGGGCGAGGCGCATCGTGTCCACATGGTCGATGGTAGCCTATCGGCTAGTGGCCGGTAGCATCACTGTGAGGCCGGTCGCCTACCGGGACTGGCCGCCGGGGCGGGTGGTCGGCCGCAAAGAATGAAGGCGGTGAAGACGTGACCCGGGCGGGGAACTCATAGATGAATCTCAGAAGCATCTCGGCGAATGTGATCAGATTATTCGCATCATCTTCGGTCATGAGAGACAGGTCGTGCGCAGCTTCACTGCCCCTGGTCCGGATGTAGTGCAGCCATATTCTGCCGTTTGGCGGGATAAAGTTCCTGTCTGCGAGGAATTCGACGCATTCAAGGAAGCTCTTGCCTTTGAGGGCCCCCTGCTCCACCGCAATGATCGTAATCAACTTCCTGCATGCCAGCACGGCAGCGGTGTAGGCCCGGGCGGCGGCGCAGGCCCTCGCCTCGTTATATAATGAGTCGATCTCAGCCGGTACATTGCTCACCCGATTTCCGAGCGGGGGAGCGGGAGTCTGTCGGTCCCCTTCGAAGTATGTAGGATTGTTGCAGTTAGGGCAGATACGTATGTGCCGAGAGGGAGTGCCGGTGAGATAGCCCCTGTCAGAACGGACGTGCGAGCCACAGTAGCTACAGGTGAATTTCCTGGGACTGAGAGTGCTCAGGTTCTTCCACTCCGTCATCGTTTCCTCCCTTCGATTCCGCACAGACTCCATGTAACGCTCAGTCGATTGATGCTCTCTAGAACGACGCCTCGCGCATGCCTGTGGCATGTCGCTATAGATCGGGCGGAGCCGATCCCTGCCTCCTGATACCATTTCTCCGCGGGGCAGGCATGTACTGAGAACTGCTGGTCGGACGGGAGAAAGTGGCGAAGTCGTTCGCCGTGCGAACTGGGCAAGATCTGCGGGTTCGTCGCCAGGGACTGGGTCTCGTATCGATGCGTGTGCTAGTGTCGTCGTTGATGCGGGGTATCCGTCTTCCCCAGCAGCCCAGTCTTCAACCCCGCACCACGCTACGCCAGGGTGGGCGGAATGTCAAGGGAAATCATGGGCAGGCTGTGCCAGGACGGGCCGGCACTGGAATAGCGCAGGACAATGATCCCCCGCCATGCCTGGCCGGACATGGCGGGGGGGCTGCTATTGCCCGATTACCTCGGTCGTCGCCGCCACGGTGGCCTGTATCTGTGTG
>LJUI01000103.1 GCA_001303705.1 candidate division TA06 bacterium SM23_40 | reverse complement strand
AAGATCGCCCGAGGAAACTCCCCGTGCCCCGCGTGAAGGACGAACTCCAGATCCGCCTGCTCCGTTCTCGTTGGGAGGCCCGTTGCCGGACCCGGCCGCTGTGCGACGACAACGACGATTGGTGTCTCGGTCATTGCAGCGAGGCTCACTCCCTCCACCATGAGGGCGAAACCTCCACCGGAGGTGGCAACCATGGCGGGAACTCCAGCGTATGAAGCTCCGATAGCCATATTGATTGCTGCAATCTCGTCCTCGGCTTGCTCCACGACAAGACCCATACGTTCTGCCATCCCGATCAGGTTCAATGAAACGGATGTCGACGGCGTCATAGGATAGAATGAGCAGAACCTGACACCTGCAGAGACCGCCCCGAGAGCGATGGCCTGATTTCCATCCAACATCAATCGCTTTTTCACTCTCTTAACCCGCGGCAGCTTTCGCAGGAACTCAGGATGACCACGAGTCCATTCGAACGCCTTCGTCAGTGCACTCCTGTTATCCTCCATCGTCTCGGGATGTTTTTTCCCGAACACCTCTTCCAGCATCGTTGCAGCCATACCGAGATCAAGCCCCAGGAGCGCACAGAGAATCCCCAGTGCGGCAGTATTGATGTACTCCTCCCCGGCCAGCTTCTCGAAGGGGACGTTCAGGCAGTGCTCGGCCGTGATACCAAATACTCCATCCACCACCACGAGACCGTCTGAAGACATCTCACCCTGGTGTAAGTGGACGGTTTCCTCATTCAGCGCCACGAGGAGGTCGATCGGTTCTACGGGAGCCTCCAAACGATCTGCACTAACCCGAACGGCGAAGGTGTTGTGCCCTCCCCGTATCCTCGACTGGTAGCTCTGGGTGACAACGATCGAGTAACCACTCCGCACGAGTATCTTCGAGAGGAGCTGACCCACGGTCACCAGTCCCTGACCAGCCTCTCCACCAATGACAATGTTACATGACCTGACATCCATATCGTCCCCTCAGATGAGTTATGACGGAGGGGGGAACGATCCCCCCCCATGAACTAAGAAATCACCGCTGATACGATCCTCTGCTTTGCCGGTCACAGAGACGGATCCCCGACAAAGCAGCAGGGATCCTATTCACCCTCACCTTCCTTTGCGGTCGGCCAGGTGAAGGTTCGCTGTCCCAGCTCCCGGTCGAGCATGAGAAGGCCGTTACCGGAATCACCGACCATCTCCAACTGCTGGACAACCTTCGATGCCGAAGCCTCCTCCTCGACCTGTTCGTCAACGAACCACTGGAGAAGACTGTTCGATGCGTAGTCTTTCTCCGCATTGGAGAGCTTGACAAGCTCATTGATCCTGCCGGTAATGAACTGCTCGTGCTTGTAGGCATCCTGAAATCCTTCGAGCGGAGATTTCCACGTTATCTTCGGCTTTTTTATCGGCAGAAGTTCGACCTTGCCGTCGCGCTCGATGATGTGATCGAAGAACTTCATGGCATGAGTCATCTCCTCCATCGTTTGAACGCGAAGCCACTGAGCCATCCCGTCCAATCCGATCGAATGGCAGTAAGCCGCCATCGAGAGGTAGAGGTATGCCGAGTACAGTTCGTGCTGTATCTGTTCGTTGAATGCATCACGAATCTTCTTTTTGATCATCAGCGATCACTCCCCTTTCCAGAGGCCGTGAAGGTTACAGTACTCGCGAGCCGAAACCTTCTCAGCAGTCACGTTGAAAAACGCTTCCGGTGCATCACCGGGATTGAGGAACCGTCGGTAAGACTCTCCACCGGCCTGGAGCTGAATCCACTCGATGTAATGCTTCTCCTCCATGGGGTGGGGAACACTCCCGACCTTCACCTTGTAGCCGCCCTCGACCTTCTCGATAACGGGGACGTGCTTTTCAGTTGCGGCATCCGTTGTATTCTCCTCGCGCAGTCTCATCGGCTGATTGCAGCACACGAGCTGGCCCATTCCTTTATGCAGCACCTCGACAATGTTGCCGCATACACCGCATTTGTAAACCTGGAGTCGCTTCGTCATTTGACAACCTCCTTCTCACCGTTTCATGCATTCGCCTGCCACAGTACCCACTGTGACAATAGACGAAATACACATTCACCAGTTTTCACCGAGCAGCTCGAAGTGAGCCTGGGGATGAGCACACGCCGGACATTCCTTCGGTGCTTCATTCCCCTCGTGCAGATAACCGCAGTTCCGGCAGCGCCACACGACTTTTGTATCCCGCTTGAAAACGCGGCCGGCCTCGATGTTCGCCCTGAGATCGTTGTACCGTTTCTCGTGCTGCTTTTCAGCCACGGCGATGGACATGAAGATGTCGGCGATTTCATCGAAGCCTTCCTCCCGGGCCACCTTGGCGAAACCGGGGTACATATCCGTCCACTCGTAGTTCTCGCCGGCTGCAGCTTCTTTGAGGTTCTCGGCGGTGGTGCCGATGACACCGGCCGGGAAAGATGCCTGGACTTCGACCTCATCCCCCTCGAGCAGCTTGAACAGCCGCTTCGCATGCTCCTTCTCCTGATCCGCCGTCTCCTGGAAGATCGAGGTGATCTGCTCGTAACCGTCCTTCTTCGCCTGACTCGCGAAGTAGCTGTAACGGTTCCTCGCCTGTGACTCGCCGGCGAACGCAGTCAGGATATTCTTTTCTGTCCTCGTACCCTTGATGGACATATACTCCTCCTTCTGGTCAACGTCCACGATGTTTCATTCTTTCTCTCATCTATGATAAACGGAAGGAGAGATCTCTCGAGATCTACTCCTCCAGGAAATCACTGTCCACGACCTTATACCCCAGCTCTTCGATCGCCTCGCTGAGTACGGCCGTATCGAGATCCTCGCCTGTGACGAGAGCTTCACCGCTCTTGAGATCAACCACCGCCGACTGCACACCGGGGCTCTCGACGAGGGCCCGTTGAATGCTCCTCGCACAGTGATCACAGCTCATCCCCTCTATCGTCAACTTCAAGGTCTGTCCCGCTTCTTTGGTCATCGGTTTCTCACCTACCTTTGAAGGTCGGAAAAAAGCGGCTACCATGATCGCAAGCAGTGCTCCCGCACTGATTGTTTTCACGTAACCAGGTACCATCCACGGCATGCCCGAAGCCACCGGCAAGGCGCCTGCCTCAAAGATGTAATCGAGAAAAAGACCTGCCGCAACAGAAGAGACTGCAACCGTTCCGAGGTAAATACCCGCTGTTCTCTTTCCCATGATCTTCCACACTGTGGTCACCGTCGCGGCGTTCGTGGCCGGACCCGTCATGAGGAATACGAGGGCGGCACCCGGCGATACACCCTTTGCGATGAGTGCTGCCGCGACGGGTACCGATGCCGTGGCACATACATATATTGGGATACCGACTGCCATCATCACGAGCATCGAGACGATCCCACCGCCGAGAATCCATGAGAAGTAGTCGTCAGGAACGAGTGCGGAGATTGCTCCCGCCACGAGCACACCGATAATGAGCGCCTTATTGATATCCCTCGGAAGGGTGATAAATCCGTAGCGAAGAACTCGGGGGATTTTTCCCTGAATCTCCACGCCGGTACAGCATTCCTCCACACATTTCGGCCGCGGCTCCTCACGAGAGCCGGCACTCGAACCGAAGTAGGTAACGAGCGAGCCGCCGAGCAGACCGCTCACGAATGAGATGAGTGGCCTGAACACAGCGAATACAGGACCGAGGAGGCTCAGGGTCACCATGATACTGTCAACGCCCGTCTGGGGTGTCGATATGAGGAATGAGGTCGTAGCGCCGGAACCGGCCCCGTGCCTCCGGAGAGAAGCGGCAACCGGGATCACGCCGCAGGAGCAGAGGGGCAGCGGTACACCGAAGATCGCAGCCTTGATCACCTGCCACAATCCTCTCCCTCCCAGGTGACGCTCAACAACCTCGGGCTGGATCAGGACTGAAAGCACTCCCGCAACGAAGAAGCCGAATATGAGAAAGGGCGCCATCTCACGGAGCGTCTCCCAGAGTTCGAGAACGAATGCGATGGCTACGCCCTCCACGCGATACCCCCCTTAATCCGGTCTCCCTTATTCATACCGAGCTGCCTCATGAACTTATTCCGGTCATCAATCCGGAGAATCCCCAGCCGTGTCAGGGCGAAGTCGTATTTCACGGGATCCTCTGGAGAGATCTCCCTGAATGCCTCTGTGACCTCCCGTGCCGTATGCAGGTTGGGCTGCTTCCGCTCGGTCAGGCCTGTATCCATGGCAAACCGGTACATATGTCTATCGAGAGGAACGAGAAGCTTTGAAGCGGAAACCTCGGTCCAGCCGCCGGGATCGACCCGATCGCTCCGAACCATCCAACGTAAGAAGAGGTGAAGACGTTTGCAGGCACTGTTCCTACACGGAGAGGGGAGAAGACTATTGTACGAGCTGCCATCAGCACCTTTCAACTCGCTCACGAAATGTGTGAGAGCTGCAACGGTATCGACATGGGACGTCTCGAGACCATAGGCGAAACAGGATTCGAGAGATCCGTACTTCTCTATCACCTGCTTCGCTCCTTTGAGCATCGATGCCAAATCCCAACCCGTTGTCCACCGGTGTTTGAAACTCGAAAATGTTCTCTCAATTGCTCTGGGGGTTGACGTCTCGAGAAAATGAGCCGGTGATGCTCCCATGAAACTCAATACACCGTCCACGCTTTTCGATATCTGTTTTACATTCCCATATGCGAGAGAAGATGCGATGAGCCCGACAATTTCCCGATCCCGGATATCGTCGTAGTCGTACAGGAAGACGAGAGGATCAGAATTCACGTGCCGGCGCCAGCGCTTCTTTTTTGTGGTCTTGTGGTTCACCGTATCCTCCCCCTGCTTACATGCCCTCCAGGCCTGTCAGATATCTTTCGGCCAGATTCATCCCCAGGAGATTACCCCGCTGATTCGGTGCCCTCATCTTCCCTGCAGTTCGGGCACACGCCCAGGAACTCAACCCGTCGCTCGATAACCTTGTATCCCGTCTCTTTCAGTAGATCCCTGTCACATTCTGTCAGCAACTGCTCGGCGGGTAAATCATCAACCCTGCCGCAGCGAATGCACCTGATATGGTTATGTCTGTCTATAAAACCGTCAAACCGCATCTGGGAGCCGCTGAGTTCGAGCTTTCGAATGATACCACACCTGGAAAGAAACTCCAGATTCCGGTATACCGTACCGAGGCTGATCCGGGGAATCCTCCTGCGGACGATCTCGTAGATCTCATCCGCGGTGGGATGCGAATCGAGCTTTCGTAACTCATCCAGTATAACCTGGCGCTGCTGAGTCATCCTTATGTGTCTTTCTGGTTGCATAACTGTAATTAATAATAGTAACAATTACTATTATTAATAATCAGAGCCCGCCTGTCAACTAATTTTTTAATTTTTATGCTAAAACGTAGATTCTACGGATCACATGTATCTCGAGAATCGTAGCGAGGATTATGCTGCGATCCCGGAACAGCTACTGAGATGTCTCACCGGCCCCTCACCGATATATCTTCTTGATTCCACCCCAGTTAGATTCGGTCGTTTCCCACCTCGATTGGGCAGTGATCTTTTCCACCACGAGGTAATCACAAGGCAGGGCAAGGGTTCCCTGGCAGATACCCGTGAAGGCCCTGCCCCGGACAAGTATCTTCTGACCGATGTACGGGGTCAGATCGAGCGTACCGGGAAGAAGGTAATAGCTTTCGAATCCCTCCTCACCGACCAGGTGGTACGAGCTGCAGAAGCATATCGTCACGTCGGGGGGTGGAATGTACTCCAGGGTTCCGAGCGAGACATCCGCCCCCGAAGAGCCAACAACGTCCGGGACAGTTAAGCAGGGAAGAAGCACCAGAGAGATACATATCGCGAGGACGGCTCTTTTCATCATCTTCCACCTCCACGTCACAATCACCGCACAATCAGCCACGATTGGTGGTTTCTCGTATCTCAAGCCTTCGTCTAACCGATGAACATCTTACGTAACAACGAAAGCCGGTTTCAATACAATAATATAATAACAAAAAGGTCGGGAATATGAAAGGGGCTCCCCGCCCCGAAAAGCGGGAAGCCCCCTCCTTGAACACACTACCTCAAGAGCACCATCTTCTTGGTTATCCGGACATCACCTGCAACAAATCTGCAGAAGTAGATACCGGATGACACCTTGCGCCCGTGCTCATTTCGTCCATCCCACTTGAAGGTATGGACGCCGGGCTCCTTGGTGCCCTCGAAGAGTATCTTCACCAGCTCACCCTTGACGTTGTAGATCCTGAGCTGCACAGAACCCTTCACATTCGCCGGTATACCGAACTGTACAGTGGTTACCGGGTTGAACGGGTTCGGATAGTTCTGCCATAGGGTCAGCTTGTCCGGGATCTCCGGCGTTTCCGCCAGACCGCCACCGGCGACCTCTTTGCCAATGACGCTTGTCGCCATCGACAGCCAGTTGAGGGCGCGGTCGAGAATGCCCGCTCTCCGCCAATCCTCCTGGATGTAGTTGAGATTGAACGCGAAGTAGACCGCCGCGTGGTGCGGGCCGACGTAGCGTACAGCGGCCGCCGTGTCGGGACCCTGAGGAGCCATCGGCCAGAGCCTCGGATCCCAGGGTTTCCCTTCCGCCTCGTAGAACTCTCTCAGCTCTTGCTCGGTATCGAAGAGCTCGAGAGACGAGCCGAGGGCGCTGTACCTGTAGACTATGTTTGCGCCGGGGTACGATGTCGAGAGCTTCAGCTCATCCGGGTAGTTACCCTGGATGACGAAGGTCGAATCGTTACCGATCGGATCGCCAGGCGTACTGGTCAGCTCACGCCATCCCGGATTATCCTGGACGTAGGCCGCTCCCGTGTACTGTTCCATGAACGGACGCGCCGAAGAACCGTAGGAGAGATCCCTTCCGAGGAAGAAGATCTGGTTCAGGACGTCGCGGTCGGTGTCAAGGAAACTGCCGATGGAGTCCTGCTGGTATGAATCGAAGTACCAGCTCTCATCAACGACCACACCGTCGTAGAGGAGCATGATCTCGACGGTGGGCAATCCAAGATCGTCCCAATCCCAGATATCCGCAGTCCGGCCGATCGCAGAGAAGGCCAGCTGGTAGTCTTCGGGTGACGTGTGCGAACCACCACCGAGGAGCACCAGGTAGTCACCCGACGGCATGATGCCGAACTCGTAGGTGATCGCCGGGGCACCGGCAGGATCGGTCGAGCTGTTGGCGGCGTTGTCTGTCGCCTCCAGGTACAGCTTGATCCTGGCACCGGAATCCTGTCCCGGGATATCCCCACTGTACTCGTCCGGATTGCCGGTCGGGGTCATCGCCACAACGGTCCAGCTCGTACCGTTGTCGGTGCTGTAGGAGAGGTCCACCGAAGCGATACCCGAAAGAGCGTCTAGTACCGTGGTCGTCACGGTGTACGGTCCCGCCGTATCGAACGTGCTTCCGGGCACCTCGGTTGAAACGAACGCAGGGCCTTCGGTGTCCTCGACACCTTCGATCCTCACATCGTCGATGTACCAGCCGACATAGTTCGTGTAGGAGTTACTGCCGAAATGCCACCTGATAATGACGTTCTGGCCCTTGTACGGTGTCAGGTTGAACGTCACCTTGTGCCATTCGTCACCGTTGTAGCCGGTGAAGCAGGGTTCGCCGGGGATACCGGCGTTGGTTGTGGAGGCTGTACCGTTGTATCCGATATCAGGTGTCAGGATCGTCCAGGTTGCGCCGCCGTCAGTGGAGACCTTCACGTTCCCGCCGTCGTAGTTAGTCTGCATGTAGTACCACTGCCAGAAGCTCAGGGCTGCATAGGTGCTACCCGTCGGAACCCCGATCACAGGAGTCTCCAACCTCGAATCCGAGCTGTATGAGTAGTCGTCACCTACCTTGGTGGCCCACAAATTAACACCGGAATACGCATTTTCCGGACCGGTTGTCGGCTCTCCCCACTCCCAATCGGGACCGGTAGCGGCAAAGCCGCCGTCACTCGCCTCGAAATCCCAGGCGTAGTAATCGACGACCTCGAAGGAGTGATACCCGGTCGCGGGGTGTCTCGCCGTATTCGGTACGGCGGCGACATCGCGGGCACGGATGAAGTAGTTGTACACATCGCCGAGCACTGACGGCCCTGGGATCTCGGCACTGTACAGGTCGCCACCTGATGTGACCATTGGCACGGTGACGTCCGATCCGCCGTTCTTGTTGTAGGTGAGGAAGACACCGGCCGGATCGACACCGACGTTATCGGTGATGACGGCCTCTATCACGTACGGACCGGCGAGATTCGCCGTATTGCCGAGGGGCATATGGACGATCTCGGGCGGCGTGATATCGGTTGTCACCTCGAAGGTGTGCTGCACATCAGGCGCACCATCCGGGTGGAAGCCCGTCGTTCCGTCGTAGTTGGTCGCGCTGATGTAGTAACTGACCGTCGTTCCGTGACTCTGCGGAGGAATATTGGCCGCATACTCGTTGGGATTGCCGGTGGGCAACATCTGAACCGACACGGGACCCATGCCCACGTCGTAGACCATGTTGACGCGGCTGGGGTCGAGTGTCTCAGAGTAGACCTCTGCAACCACCGGGTATGGATTTTCGATATCCTCCGTATCGTGCAGCGGTTCGTGCAAGATATCCGGTGCCGAGAGCCATGCCAGGGCGCGGTCCATGATGCCGGCTCGCCGGTCGGGCTCTTGGATGTAATAGAAGTTGAAGGCGAAGTAAACGGACCGGTACGTCTCGCCGTTGTACTTGATCGCCGCACCGGCATCGAGGCTCTTGGGAGCGTATGGCATGATGCCGTCCCACTCCTTCTCGTCCTTCTCATACTCGCCGGCGATTTCCTCCCTCGTGAACGATGCAGTACCCTCTCCCGTGTACTGGTACACGAGTTGGCCTCCGGGATAGGTGGTGGAACGCTGCACCTCGTCCGGATAGCTGCCGGAAATCACAAAGGTTTCGCCAGCTCCGATAGATTCGCCGGGATAACCGGTCAGCTCGCGCCATCCGGGGTTATCCTGGACGTACGCGGCACGCATATACTCCTCTATCCACGGTCTGGTTGAGGAATAATAGCCGAGGTCGCGGCCCATGATGAAGAGATGTCTCTTCGCACCCATGGAACCACCATCGAGGTACGCACCGAGATCGGACTGTTCGGTGGTAAGCAGGCTGCCCGTTTCATCGAGAATGATGATTTTGTACAGCTCGAGTTGATCGAGCGACAGCCAACCCTGAGTGGGGTTGTACCAGTAGTCCGCCTCGTGCCCGTAGGCCTCGAGGGCCTCACGGAACATCTCGAGAGAGCTCGCCGTGCTGGTAGCCTGCATGACGAGGATCGGTGCGGACGGGAGGATCGCAAACTCGTAGGTATCCTCGGGTGCTCCCGCCGGGTCGAAAGCCTCGTTCGCACCGGACGAGGTATCCGTCGCCCGGAGGTAAAGCTTTACCCTCGTTCCATTCGGCTGGCCGGGAATCGAGCCTACCCACTGGTTCTCCTCCGTGCCGGGTGCCATGGCCACTTCTGTGAAGGTGGCGCCGTCATCGACACTGTAGAAGATGGAGACACCGGCAACATCGGACAGCGGGTCCACGACGTATGTCGAAACCTCGTACGGACCTGCCGTATCGAAGGTGCTCGTGGGTATCTCTGTATCGCTGATAACAGGCGGTATATCGTCAACATCTGTACTTCTCAGCTCGACATCGTCGACATACCATCCAACCTTGGGCACACTGCTATCGCTGCCGAAGTGGAAGCGAACGATGACCTGGCTGCCGGAGTAGGCAGAGAGGTCGAAGAGCTCCATCTGCCAGAAGTCGTTGTTGTACCCGGTGAAACACTCTTCGCCCGGAATACCACTGTTTCCGCTCCGGGCCGTCCCGTCGTAGCCACCCATCGGGACGACGACTTCCCAGGTCGCTCCGCCGTCAGTCGACACCTTCACGTTCCCACCGTCGTAGTTCGTCTCGATGTAGTACCAGTGCCAGAACGTGAGCAACGCGTACGGCTTGCTCGCGGAGAGTGTGATCGCAGGGATGTCGAGCGTTGCATCGGCGTAGTTGGGGTAGTTACCGTCGAGAACGGTGGCCCACAGATTGGTGCCGGAATGGGCTTCTCCCGGACCAGTTGTCGGCTCACCCCACTCCCAGACGTCCCCTGTCTGCATGAAACCGCCGTTATCCAGTTCGAAATCCCACGAGAAGGACTCGACGATCTCGAACATAAAGGCACCCATCTCGGGCACCCTGGTGGCGTTACCGTGGTACGAGTCGTCCATTGCATAGATATCGTAAGCGTAGATGTCACCGACCTCGGAAGGTCCAGGGATCTCACCGTGATACATGCCATTCCCCATCATATCATTGTATTCCATCCTGACACGGTGGTGCATTCCCCCGTTCCTCGAATACATGAGGTAGACGGCCTCCACGCCGATGTTGTCGGATACCTCGGCATAGATGCGGTACGGACCTTCCAGGTCATTCGTGTTGTAGTGCCTGGAGTGAGCGACCATGGGAGCTTCCTCATCCCAACCTACCGTGAACATGTGCATGTTCAGCGGGGCACCGATGGGATGGGTACTCGTGTGTCCTTCCACATCACTCGCCGTGATGTAGTAGTAGACCTCGGTATCGATATCCTGCGCAGGGATGTATGCCTCGTACTCATCGGGCACGCCTGTCGCAGACATGGGCAGAACGACCGGACCACTGCCGACGTCGTAGACAACGGCGAAGGTCGCTGGGTCGAGGGTGAAGTAATCAGAGGTGATGAATGCTGTTACCCGATACGGATTCTCTGTATCCTCGGTATCACCGAGAGGCGTATGGACGATCTCCGGGTACCCCAGGAGCCAGTCGAGGATACGGGCCATGACGAGTGTCCTCGTCTCTGTCTCAGCAATTGCCTCGAAACCGAAGGCGAAGTACACCAGCTTGTAGGCACCTTCGTATGTCAAGGCGGCTGTTCCCGAGCTGTTGATACTGTTCGTCTCGACCTGCCCCTTCGTCAGATCATTTCCCGTCACAGTCCCCATGGGGACGGACTCATCGTAGAGAAATGCGGGCAGCGCCGGTACGATCGGATCGATCTCGGAAGGATACCCCTGGTTATTGGCACCCGTTCCGCCCTGGATCTCAAAGGCGAAGCCGTAACCGACAGGGCTCGCGGGATCACCGATCACGGCACCGAGACCGACATCGTCCTGCACGTACGTCGCATGGAGGTAGTTCGCGTAGAATTCGTCCGTGCGGATATCGTAACCGATGTCCTGTCCCGATATGAACAACCGGCCGCCGCTGTCGAGGTACGCGGCAATCTCCGCCTGATCTTCCGTGGTCAGCGTGGTCGACCAGTCGTTTCCGGTAAGCCAGACGACCGTCTCGAAAGGAGCCATATCGGCTGCTGTGGGAGGTGTCGTGATGGTAATAAACGACCTCCCCGCACCTATTACGGCCGCTTCATAGTACGTTTCGAATGCCTGGCCCTTATCATCGTCGACGATCAGTATCTGGGCGCCCTCGATGGTGACATCGAGTGTCGTCGTCATACCTTCATAGACTTCGACATTCGTTCTGATCGTAACGGGATAGGGGAATACCGGTGCGAACACGAGATCGTACATGCCGATAGGTAGGACAGCACTGTACTCACCCGTCGATGGATCGGTCGATGTCCAGACAACCGCCTCGCCGGCGAGCTTGATAGTGATGTTGGCTTCGATCCCCGCACCACTCTCACCGTCGGTCACATATCCGGCGATCGTGCCGGACGGCAGCTGCGTCAGGGTCACATCGAGCGTGACAGTCTCGTCAGCGATGACGGTGACCGCCGTGGTGTAGGTCTCGTAACCGAAACGAGATACCTCCACGTTATGATCCCCCGCGACCGCCATGAGGGAGTAGTGGCCGAACTCATCCGAGTAAACCCGCTGGCCGGTATCGGTGAGCAGGATCATCGCGTTCTCTACCGTACCACCGGCTGAACTGTAAATCGTACCCTCCACCGTTCCGACCCCGGCGAGTGCCGCACTGACGGCTCCGAACGCATTGACGCGTCCCCATCCGTAATCGTTGTCCATTCCGGGAGCGCCGAGATCGATCGCAGTCTGGGCAACCAGATCCTTGGCGATTGCCACGGAAAGTGTTGGGTTGGCCTGGTACATGAGGGCCGCTGTCCCCGCCATATGCGGTGTGGCCATCGAGGTACCACTCCAATCCCCGAGAGGACTGGTCCACTGCCAATCATTACCGGGCACCGATGAGTAGATCTTGACACCGGGTGCTGAGATGTCCGGCTTTATGTACGTTCCGACATAGGGCGGGTAATTCCAGGTCACCGGACCGCGGCCCGAGAGGGTTGCGATAACATCCATACTGTCGGTCATACCGACACCGAACGCGCTGGGCACGTTTCCGGGGCTTGACGTCGAATTCGGGGAAGGACCGCTGTTTCCGATCGCGATGGCCGGGAACACGTTGGCCGCGATCATATTATCAACAGGCGCGATCATCTCAGTATACGTTCCCGTCGCCCCGAGGGACATGTTGATGACCCGGGCGCCATCATCTGTTGCCGGGATACCGTCGGGATCTATGATCCACTCCATGCCACCAATCACCTGGGCGAATGTACCGCTCCCACCCGGGATGACGAGTGCATGCATGAGCGATGCGCCGGGAGCAACACCGATATCCCAACCACTGGCGTTGCCGCCGATCATCGTTCCAGTCGTATGCGTTCCGTGCTCATCGGAATCATGAGGTACAGAACCAACGATCATGTTCCCGTTCGCATCGAACTCCGCCCAACCACCCGGGTAGGTAGGATCGGCCGGGTTGTTGGTAATCATCTTGCCCGCGATGTCGGGGTGCGTGATATCGACACCGGTATCGAGTCCACCGATGACGACACCGGTACCGTCCAGGCCATAGGTGCTCCAGACCTGCTTGACACCGATCTTCGTTATCGAATCCCAGAGCTGGTTCTGGCTCTGACCGAGTTGCGGCCTGTCGCCACCCTCCGGTCTCGGAGGCAAGGTGACCGTGAAGTTTTCGAATACTTCCATTACATCGGGCCGTGCTGCGAGTGCCGAGATGACTTCCGGCTTTGCCCGAACGAGGACAATGTTGTCGATCCAGAACTGCCGGATCTTCTCGACTTTGCCCTGCATCTCAGCGCTTGCCAGGTATCTCACCAGGCCCGCCTGTGTTTGCTTCGACACGGTACGCAGCTCGTTATAAACCGCGAGCCGGTCCCCGCGAAGCATCTGTACGTTCGGCATGTCGCGCATGCGCACGATCGCCGTTACATAATCGTCAGGCTTTGCAGCAGTAAGTTGTGCTGCTAGTTGCGGTGCAATCTTTGCCTTCTGCTCTTCCTGAGCATCAACCGAATGCACCGTTGGGAACAAGACTAGCAGGACTAGGAGAACCGCTGCACAGCCAAAGAGCTTACTTCTTGAAAACATTTCGAATCCTTTCTGTGCTTTTTTGCGATTAAAATCGTTCCGTGTACGCATAACAATCGGTCTCTTCCTAGTCCGTTATTTCTTGATCCACTGACCTGCCTGAATTTCGAAGTAGTGCACCTGCCAATCTTCCACCTCACCGAAGAGGCACTCACCATCCGGGCTCGTGTCCGGATC
>LJUI01000102.1 GCA_001303705.1 candidate division TA06 bacterium SM23_40 | reverse complement strand
ACGTATCGTGTCCCGAGAGATCGAGGAGTACCCCCGTGCCGAACAGCCCCGCTCCTTGAGAGTAATTGCCGCTCCGATACGAGTCGTCTCCCGCCATATCGATGAGCATGCCCACCCCGAGATAGGCCCCGCCCTGTGCTCCCGGTGCGTCCGACAGGTAGGTATCATTGCCCCCCAGATCGACGACGGCCGCCACGGGGAGATCCGGGTAGCGTGCACCCGCCGCGGCATTCTCATATCTGTCGTCCCCTCCGAGGTCGACGATGAGGGCACAGTCGCCGGTGTACACGGTCCTGCCAGGACCTCCGATGACGATCCGCCCGATCGACGACTCCCAGACCCCGAGGACATCGCCCTGCACGCCATCATCCGCCCGATGCGCGGGTCGACGCCGCCCGGGAACGGCCATGTCGGCCGCGCCGCCTTCCTCCACCGCGGCCCGCAACTCGTCGAGCGCCTTCGCAACTCGCGCAGCCCCGCGGTACAGACTCCCGCGATCGACAAGATCGGCGAGCCTGAGTAGTTCTTTTGCCAGCGCCTCCTCCCTCTCCCATTCCTCGTACTCCTCTTCCGGTGTCTTCTCTTCCTCGATCGCTGCCTCTTCCTCGAGTATCCGCGGCGCCTGGGCTATCAGGAACTCCAATTCGGAGGGGGTGAACTCGCGGAACGCGTCGCCCACTTCAGCCGACGCCGTCTCCATGGCCGCGATGAGCCGGGCCACCGGCGAACGGAGCGGAGCGGGCAGCCCTCGCGGCAGCTTCACCCTGGCCTGAGCCATCGCCGGGCCATCTGCCACAGGGCTGAGTTCGACATCGAGCAGCCCGGCAGCGTTCACCACAAATGACTCGATGCTCGCTTCTTCGCTCCAGGAGAGGCCTCTCGCGATCTCGTAGCTCAGCTCGCCCGCATCGAGGGGAGTATCGAGCAGCTCATCGATGAGGGCAAGACGGAATGGTTCTGGATCGGCATAGTCGAGCCTGAAGTGAACGTCATCCGGCGTCATCTTCAGGCCACGTAGCGCCTCCACCAACGCCTCCTCCCCAACAGGAGAGGGTACAGGAATCGTACTATCGTCGGAGGCAGTCCCGAGGGCGGAGGCGGCGCTCTCCGCGGCACACGCCCGGCCGCTGACTCCGGGCAAGCTCACAGTCACCACGAGGCACAGATAGACAAGAGACGCGAGCGTCATGCACCCGCGTCTCCTGCGAAGACGAACGAGCCGACCGGAATTGCGGCGGCCATCATTATGGTGTGAATGCAAGCCTGATCTGGAACTCGACCCCCTGAGCCGCGTATCTTCCCTCATCTTCGATCTCCCTGACGTAGTCGAGCCTCACATTCGTCATCGCGGGGGATGTCTCGAGAGCTCTGAGGAAACGCGAAACATCGCTCTCCGACGATCCCCTCCCTTCGACAGTCAACATGGTCAGGCTGGTGACCGTGCGCCCCGGCTCAGCGCTCGAGGCCTCCTCGGCTTCCCGCCGCCGTACCCTGAGTCTCTCTTCAGAGGAGATGTCCGTAAGCCACACACCGTCGGGGACGAGGCTTCCGATATCGTGAAGTGCCTTGGCCCAGATGAGTCTCCCGCCGCCCAGACCTTCCAGCAGAGCGAGTTTGTCGCGCAGGCGGACGTTCTCCTCCTCCAGTCTCGTCGCTTCCTCGACCAGAGGCCTGAGCACAGCCGTCTGCTCTCGAGCATAATCGGCCTGAGCACGGAAGTAGTGCCGCCCTTCGGCGAGGAGAGCGGCGACGAGAGCCAGCACACCAAAGTAGACGAGGGCAACTCTCCGCGCGCGTCGCCCCTGACGAACTCTCGTCTGGTCATCGCGTACAGAGAGCGGAAGCAGGTCGACCGCGCCCTCACGCGGAGCCATGCCCTTGAGTGCGAGACCGAGCGCCAGCGCATATCTCGGCGAAGCCTCGTCCAGATCCACCAGTGCCGGGCCGGAGAGACGAAAGGGCAGGCGACCGAAGGGGTTGCCCACCTCGACATCGAGCAGCATCTTTGCCGCCAGGAACGGCTGGAGCCCGAACGCCCGAGCCCCACCTCCAGCCAGAATCAGACTATCGACAGAACTACCAGCAAACTCAGTCCGCTGATAGAAATCGAACAGACGTCGCAGCGAACCAATAAGCGCCTCGTACAGGCTTTCCAGCGTCTCCCGCAGTTCTGCCACAGAGTAGGCCCTGCCGTCGACCTCCACGGATTCGGTCTCTTCACCGGCCCGGGATACCTCTAGCTTCAGAGCCTCAGCCCCCTCCTCGTCCAGATCATACCTGGAGGCAAGCGCCTGCGTTACCTGCACACCTCCGAACGTGAGCTCGGAAGAGAGCCTCACCGCGCCGCGTTCAACCACGACGACTTTGGTGCTGCTCGCCCCCACATCGAGGATCGCCGTCGCCCTCCCCTCAGTAAGCCACCGGTGCCCCTGGAACGCCTCGAGCAGAGAAAGGCAGTTCGCGTCGATCCGTCGCGCCAGCAACCCGGCCTGCCTCAGGAGGTCGACATGTTCGTGGATCGCATCCTTCCGCGCAGCAACGATCAGGACTTGGGCCACACCCTTTCCCTTCCCCCTCGCCTGCGTTTCTCCAATCACCTGGTAGTCGACGACGACATCCTTGCCTCCCACCCCCGGGGGCAGGTAGGCGAGCGCGTCGGTTGAGAGTATCTGATCGATCGCTCCCCGTGCCAGCGAAGGAACGCTGAGCGAACGCGACACCACGAACGCTCCGCTCAGATTGGGCCGCCCGCAGAGGCCCAGCCCGCAATCGGCGCACTTCCCAGCCGAGAAACGACGAGCTGATCCCGGTCCAGGGCCACCTCGACGACCTTGACCGCCTGTGTCCCTATGTCGAGCCCGACGTAGGTCTTCCTGCCTCCTACGAGACGTCTGATCTGCTCCTGCCACTCTGCCATACGTTCCATTCCCCCATAAAAAGAGGTCGCCTGGCACGCATTACGTGTTATCCAACCAGACGATAGCAAAGCACCCTCGAAGCGTCAAGTCCATATTGCTCGTTTTCCCGCCGCTTCTGACGCAGAGAGGGGCACGATAGTTCCATCCAGATCGAGGAGGAAACAGGGAACTTTTGCCTCCCCCGCTCGTTACACTAGCTGGGCCGCAGGATCTACTGGGGAACCCTCGAACGGCGAACTTTTTCACTTGCAAATAGGTGCCCAATGCCCTAGTATGTAGTCGGCACCGACTTGTTGACTCATCGGGTCGGTTCTTTTTCCTGGTAGTACCGCCGTCTTGATGACAGACGCCGCGAATTCTGAGGAGATCATGAGACGGAAGCATCAGCGACACGGTAAGCTGGCACATCGCCTGGTGATTGCAGGTCTGTTCGTCCTGTGCGTGTTGGGGGTTCAAACCGTCGCACAGGAGGAGCCGGACACGACCCGCACCATGACGCTCGACTTCAAGGATGCCGATATCAGGGATATCGTGCGGGCCATTGGAGATCAGTTCGGCCTCAACATCATCGTCGATCAGGCGGTGGAGGGAAACGTCACGATTCATCTCCACGAAATCCCCGTCATCGAAGGTCTGAAACTCCTCCTCGAGCAGAACGGTTTCATGCTTATCCGCGAGGCCGACGCATACATCGTGCGGCGCAGCGAGGGACGAATCGACATCGAGGCCACGACTGAGGTCCTCAGTATCGACGTCACCAACGCCGAGATCACCACTGTCCTCCGTGAGATCTCCCGCCAGAGCGGGATCAACATCGTCTCCGACCAGACCGTCCGGGGACCGGTGTCCGGGATGCTCCACGACGTTGAGTTCGACACCGGCCTCGCATCATTTCTCAGCGCCAATGGCTACATCCTGCGCAAACGCCTCAATGTGTACGAGGTCTCCCGGGCGGCCGGACGGCCGGGCGCTCGGAAGGGGCTGTCCATCACCATTGAGGAGGGGCTTCTCGTCACTCTCGATGTGAGCGACGCCGACATAGCCGACGTCCTCGACGAGATCGCCCTCCAGACCGATATCGACATCGTCCGATACGGAGACGTGCGGGGACTCGTCAACGCGAAGTTGACGCGGGTCCCGCTGGAGCAGGTATTCAGCCTCCTGTTCCAGGGCACCAATTTGACCTACCGCAAGGTCGACAAGATCTATCTCGTCGGAGACAAGAGCATCAATAGCCCTGCCGCCCAGGCGATGAGCTCGACCAAGCTCATCCCCCTCCACCATATCAAGGCTGAGGGAGTACTTCAGCTCCTTCCTCAATCGATCCCTGCAGTCAACGTGAGGGTCGTAAAGGAACAGAACGCCATCCTTGTCATGGGGACGGAGGATCTCCTTGACCGGACGGAGGACTTTATCCAGCAGATCGATGTGGTATCGCCTCAGGTCATGTTCGACGCGGTCATCGCCCAGCTGTCGGATAAGGCACAGATGAAGCTGGGCATGAGGGGGGGGTACTTCGAGCCAACTACTCCGGATACAGGGCGCACGATCATCCCCACCCTCAACGTAGTGCTGACGGGCGACGACATCAGCGATAGAGTCGAGGATATCACCGACCAGCTCCGGTTCGGCAGTCTGGGCCGGCTGCCCGAGGACTTCGTGCTGACCCTGGAGGCGCTCGAGACCTCCGGCGATGTGAGAGTGAGGGCCAGGCCGAGGATCGCAACCCTGAACGGGAACCAGGCGAGCATCGATGTGGGGACAGTCCAGTGGTACCGTACGACGACAGGCACTGCTCTCGAGCCGATCACGCAGCTCCACTCGATCGATGTGGCGATCCGCCTCAACATCATACCCTGGGTGGCTGCATCGGGCGAGATCACTACGGTGATCCACATCGAGATCTCAGACATCACCGGTATTACCTCTGAGGGGCTCCCAGAAGTTGGGCGACGGGTGGCTGACACGACGATACGTCTCCGTGATGGAGAGACAATCATCATTGGCGGGCTCAGCCAGTCCCGCGTCACGGACACACGGACCAAGATTCCGCTTCTGGGCGATCTCCCCCTTGTCGGAATCCTCTTCTCCTCGTGGGACAAGACCCGAGACGACCAAGAGCTCGTCATCTATATCACCCCGCACCTGATAGAGAGCTGATCGATCCGATGAAGAGAATTCTGCTGATTCCTGTTCTGGTAGTGACTTCGTGTGCAGCGCCCCGCACGACCGTGCGCTCGCTCCCCCCCGAGACCCCACTTACAGTTGCGATCCTCGATTTCGTCGATCACAGCTCGTCTGCCGACCGTCACCTCGGCAGCAGGGTCGCCGACAAGCTTTCCCACGAGTTGTTTCATCAGGATCAGCTGATCGTCGTGGAGCGGGGGCAGCTCAACCGCAAACTCGAGGAGGCGGGAATCGAACAGGGAGTGGACCTCTCCACCGAGGAGATCGTGGCGGCAGGGACCATTCTGGACGCGGACATCCTCGTCATGGGAGCCATCGACGAGTACGAAGTCGGGCTCATCACGGAAGAGAAGCAGCGGATCGCCCTTTCACTCGAGCTGATCGACGCGTCGAGCGGAGAACTCGTTGGAGTAGCGACCTACCGCCGGGAGGACCACGCAGATATCGGTGAGCTCACCGATGTCGTAGTGAGAAAGATGGCGGTATCGGTGTCCGGCGAGGTCGCTCCCATCGAACGGCAGAGTGAGCGTAGACACGAACGCAAAGAGCGGGCTGCGGCCGCGGATACTCCGGAGGTCACCACAGCCCCCGAAGAGATGCGCCCCGCATCCCCGGAGCCACCGGAAGTCCCTCAATCAAAGCCACCGAAAGCTCCTCAGAAGGAACAGCCCGCAAAAAAGGAACCGGCCCCTGAGAAAGAGGCCGATCTGCCGGATACGGCTCTGCCGGATACGGCTAAGGCTCCATCACTCCTGCCATGGCAGTAGTGAACGGTCCCTGCTACTTGAAGATATCCGAGTCGAAACCGAATCCCTTCTCCTTCTGCTTCTGACGGTCCTTCTCCTTCAGCCGTTCTCGCTCTCCCAACACCGTCCCTTCTCCAAACAGCGTTCCCTCTCCAAACCGGTCTCCCGGAAACGCGCTCGTATCGGCCAGTCCTGTGGCTGGCGCGCGGCCCGGACTCCGGAGATAGACAGAGGAAGTAATCGCCCTTGACAGGTCGTGCTTCGACGCCTGCAAGTAGACCTCAACGAGTGTCACACGCTCGATCTCCCCCGGCTTCAATACCTCGTCGCTATCAAGGTCGAGCTCTTCGAGCGTAACGCTGCTGTCGCCGTCCGTATCGAACGAGAGATCGTTGCCATAAAACGCAAAGGCAAATGTGTCCAGCATGATCCCCTGCGGGAGCGCAGGCGCCTCGTTTCGGACAAGCACGCTGTCATGGAGAACGTAGAGGATCTCTTCTCCGTCGGAAGTGACGATCCCCAGTGATTCCCGGGCAGCCTCCGTGAGATAAGAAGAATGCAGCAGGTCCTGCCGGATCGTCTTCACGAGGCCGTGGACCGCACTCCCCAGATCAGCCGCCTCTTCGCCCTTGGTCATCGTGCGTAGCGCCTGTACATAGGCGAAATAGACGATAGATGTGACGATGGCGAAAATGGTCATCGTCACCATCAACTCGACGAGGGTGAAGCCACTGCGGAAGTCGAGACTCGCGGCAGCTCGCTCGTCAGTTCTCGACCGATGCCGATCAGGTGTGCTCACGGCCCGCCTCCAAACCATCCTCCGGTTGTATCGAATGTCCATTCTCCCCAGTCGCCTCCGCCCCAGTCGCCTCCGCCCCAGTCGCCGCCACCCCAGTCGCCTCCGCTCCCCCAATCGCTGCCCATCTCTCCCCATCCCTCCGCACCCCAGTCCAGACTAGACGTCGTCCCGAACCCGCCGGCGCCCCCGGGTCCCCCTGCACCTCCCATCTGGGCAATCGCTCCGCCGAAGCTCCCCTGCCAGTCCTCCTTCAGCATCGCCAGCTCTGCAATGGCCGTGGGACTCTCTCCTTTGTATACCTGGATCCAGATCTCGAGGGGGTCGGTACCGTCGAGCGGTTCGTCCTCCTCTTCCCCGTCGATCACATCACGAACGATGCGCCACGTGGTGCCCTGGAGCTCGATAAAGAATTCGCGATCCTTCAGTTCATCTTCCCGCATCGGAAGATTCTGCATCTGCTCCATTGCATCCTGCGCCAGGGCAAGCGCGATCTGCATGTCCCTCAGATCCCTCTCCGTCCTCACCTGTCTGCTCAACACGTTGAGCAGCGGAAGGAGCAAGATGCCGATGATAGAGATCGCCACAAGAAGCTCGACGAGTGTGAATCCGCGAACTCCGTCCGCACGACTCCTCCGCCCTCTCTGCCTCAGCATTGCCCCACCTCTCATTGCTACAGTTCGATCCATGAGACGAGTCTCAGGGTTTGAGAACCAGCGAACCCGAATGGCGCGACAAAGTCCGCAGGAAGTCCCCCTCGATCGATCGTTGCTCCCACCACTCGGTTCGTCGACGCCATGGGATGACCTGGTGTTGAAGATAGCGCCTTGCTATAGAACTCCCCGATGGCCACTGCACCCCTGACCGTTCCCCGTATCTCGGCCGACGCCGGGGTGTAGACAAGACCTCTGACGAGCGCGTCTTCCCCGATGTAGATCGTCGCCTCCTCCTCCTCCGCCTGCCGGGATGTGCCGGGCTGTCCTCCTCTGCTGGCCGCCCAGCTGGTCCCGCGCCCGGCCCCTCCGCGTGCCTGACTCCCCTGGAACATGCCCCCGCCAGAACTAGCCTGCATAGCCAGGAGCGATGCAGTTACGATCGCATCTCCGTCGACGACGATGCGCCCCTCCCTCTGCCCATCCCCACCACCGCCTGCGAACAGCACGCTGGGAGAATGGACGGTGGCCTCCTCGCCAACGACTATCTTGCCCGGGGTGAGAGCTTGACCACGGAATTGCGATTCCTCCCTGATTCCGATCTTCCGGCCGGCGTATATCATGCCGTCGTACAACTCCGCGGATTCCAGCAACCGAACTTCGTCCTGCGCCACGAGCGTTACCTGATCGAGCAATCTCACGGTTCCGGAGACCTGTATTTCATTGATGCTGATGATCGTCCCAGGACCCTTGATGATGAGCGGGGCATCAGGCTCCCCCCCTTCGATAAGGACGAGATCGTTCACATAGATGGTCTTGCCGCCGGCGAAATCGGGCAGGTTGCGCTCGTCGAATATCTGGGGCGAGAAAAGTTCCTCATCAGCAAGGCTTGCATCCCCCAGCATCGCGCGAAACTTCTCAGCGGTGCTGGTGAGCGAAGAGGAATCAAACGGAGGAAGAGCCACGTTACCATCAATCCGCTTTTTCCCCTCGATCCGGCCACCCATCTCGACAGGAGGCACCCGTGCCTGAAAGTTTCCCACGATCTCGGTCCCCGCATCGAGAACCAGCGCAGTCTGTGACGCCACGGTGACGGCAGGTCCGAATACGCCGGAGAGTTCGGTCCCCATTGTCACGCTCACCTCTTTGGTCGCCCAACGAGCCCTCCCGCGCGAGGTGATGCCCAGGAAGGCGCCCCGGTCCTGAACAGAAAGCCTTGCGACATCCGCCCGCCCGACGAAGAGTGTATCCTCTACCGGTTCCTCCTCGCCCTCTTCGTCCTGCGTCCGCCAGCTCGCATTCCGGTCGCCATTTCCCTTCAGGTACCACAGCGCCTTGTTGATGCCCGCCTCCGCAGTATAGAACGCCTGGAGGCGATCCCGCTCCAGTGAGATGAGCCGGAGACGGCGGGTCGTCGTAATGAGCCAGGAAGCGACAAGCAGAAAGACGATGAAGGCGATCAGGACCGTAATGATCAATGCAGCACCCTGCTCGCCCTTTCTGCACCTTCTATTTGGAGATACGACCAACATCCTACTGTTCCCAGACCTTCAGTAGCTCCTCGCCCCCTCCTTTGTCGAGGACGATGCCATCGACGAGTATCGAAACTACCCTGGCCTCACCCAGCGGGTCACCCTCTTCGACGCGGTAGGAGGTGCCAGTTGCATCCTCGACAACGGCGAGGGGACGAGTCGGGCTCCACAGTACGCCTTTGAGTGTAAGCGCAGCCTGTCGTTCGTCAGATCCGCCACCGAAGCTCCCTGAAACGGAGAATGGATCCCGGAACGACGGTTCGTATACAAATCCTGAGTCAGCTGCTGCGTACAACGATGAGATGCCGGTCTCATCCTCAGGCATCACTATAGACGGCGTGGTGAATATCTCAGGTCGCCACGCTCTTGACACCATCACGATCCTGGTCAACAGAACGAGATTGTGTGCCCAGACCAGAGTAACGCCCATGATGATGAGCGCGATCAAAATCGGCTTCACGCCCCGTGGAAGTCTCTCTGACCAATTCACTTTGCCAGCACCTCCACAACATCGGAGAGATCCGAACCTCATCTAGATCCTGAGGCAGGAAGACGTCGCACTTTCCACCTGCAGCAGATTCAGTTGACCAGATAGGCGACAGCCTCCAGACTAATGTTCAGCAATCCCTGTCTCGTCCCTGCCTCGGAAGTCCCTATGCTCAAACCTACGACCGTGATAGTCGTGCTCGACCGCTCGATCTCGTTGACGAACTGCCCGAGATTGTGAAACCGCGCCCGCACCTCGATCTCCATGGGGAATTCCCGGTACTTGCCGTGGTCGACGATCTCCGACGGAACGATGGAGATGAAGTCTATACCGCTCTTCGCGGCCGCCGCTATGAGCGTATCGAGGAGATGGGAAGGCTCTTCGCCCCGCTCCACCATCGCTCCCATGCTCTCAGCGCGGCGCGACAGCTCCAGATTCTCCGAATGCAGCTGGGCCCGGCGGGCAACCTTGCGTCGCCACATCTCCAGATCGTACGCCCCGGAAGCGAGCTCACGCCTCGTCTGCCCGATCGACACGGCCATCGGCATGACGACCAGTCCCAGGACGAGCGCTGTGATCACAATGACCGCAATCGTCACGCTGACGACCCAGACGTTGGCCCGCAACATATCGCCGACCGGCCTATCGAGTTGCATCACCGAGTCTCCTTCGCCAACGAATCCCAATTGCGTTCGCCGGAGGGCCAGATCACTCTGCCACTCTCGTACTATACTACGTGAGACAACGAGGCGCAAGGACAAAAGCACCCATGTCTCTATGGTGGCTCTCCCACCTTTCCGACGCAGGAAACGGCCTCCGGTTCCCATAACCGCGAACAATACCGCTGGCTACCCCCCCCAGCGGGCCCGGCCCGACGGTTCTCGGACCGCGGGGGACACGCTATTCCCCGCGCAGATCGGCTATCAGGCGACCGCCTCTCCCGACGTTCTCAGGCGGGTTCTCGCGAATGATCACCGAGATCTTCATCTTGTCGTACCCATAGACCTCGGCCGCGGCATCTGTGAGCCGCTGTACCATTGTTCGCTTCTGCTCGATGCTCTTCATCGGCGGGCCATCTACCACGACCGTCGGCATCATTCTCTCTCCTCTCGGCTGACTAACCTCCCTATGGATCCGGCCGGGCTAGGTCGAGATCGCTCTGACGGAGCCACCCCTCAATTTTCCCCTGTGGGTGAGCTCGGAGGCGAATATCCCCGCGAGAATGAGTGCGCAGCCGAACCACCCCCGGAGCGGCAGCGTCTCATCGAGCAGCAGCCAGCCGCCCAGCGCAGCGAAGACGGCCTCGAGGCTCAGAATGATCGCCGCATGCGATGGATGAGCAGTTCGCTGCGCCACTACCTGCAGGGTGTAGGCGATCCCTGTGGAGAGAACTCCCCCGTAGAGAATCGGTACGGCCGCCCGGAGCAGTGCCTCGGCGGAGATCGCCTCGACGAGCATTGCCGCCATGAAGCTCAGCGCTGCGCAGGCTGCATACTGAAGGAACGCCAATACGAGCGGGGCAACCCAGGACGTGAGCCATCCGATGATGAGGACGTGAGCGGCCCAGAAGAACGCCCCGCCGAGGACCAGCAGATCGCCGTGGGAAAAGGAGAACCTGCCACTCAGACTCAGGAAGTGAAGACCCACTACCGCACAACAAGCGCCGATCCAGGTCCCGATGCCGGAACGCTGCCCAATGAAGAAGCCCAGGATCGGCACGATGATGACATAGATCCCGGTAATGAACCCGGCCTTCCCCGCTGTCGTGTAGACTATGCCGGTCTGCTGCAGGGATGCGCCCATGAAGAGCGCGACTCCGGCCAGACCGCAACCCGACAGGGCGACCTTCGCGATGAACGGCGGACCGTCCCCGCCGCGCGCACGCCTGCGCCGTCGCCCCACCAGAAAGGGAATCAGGAAGACGCTGCCTAATGCAAAACGAACGGCGTTGAAGGTGAACGGCCCAACGTACTCCATTCCCTTACGTTGGGCCACGAACGCGAATCCCCAGATGATGGCCGTGAGCAAGAGCAATGCATCAGATTTGAGAAGCAGTCTCTTCATATGCCGAGTCTTTGGTATCGGCTTGCCGCGTCTCATCCCCGGAAGAAGACGCGGCCCGCTCGACTGACGGTCTCAGATGAGCCGCAGCCAGGCAGCTGACCGACCGGATCATCTTATCCAGAGTGCCTCTCTTCGAGGTTGTCCAATCGGTGCTCCCCACGCGATCGGCACTGGAACCTCCAGACTGCGCTTCAGACGCAACTAACACGCCGC